>JAPULJ010000560.1 GCA_027295145.1 Alphaproteobacteria bacterium
GAGAACCTTCGTTTCACCGGCTCGTTCAAGGATCGCGGCGCGCTGGTCAAGCTGACCAGCCTCAGCAAAGCCGAGCGCCGCGCCGGCGTGATCGCCATGTCCGCCGGTAATCACGCGCAGGGCGTTGCCTTCAATGCCCGACATCTTGGGATACCGGCGACGATCGTCATGCCTAAGGGAACGCCCTTCACCAAAATTCGCGGCACCGAATCGCTTGGGGCCGAAGTGGTCCTGGCCGGCGAATCGCTAGCCGATGCGGCCGAGCACGCCGAGAGACTTCAAAAGGAACGAGGGCTAACCTTCGTACACCCCTACGACGACCCTAAGATTATCGCAGGACAGGGAACGATCGCGCTCGAAATTCTCGACCTCGAACCCGACATCGATCAGATCATTGTTCCGATTGGCGGCGGCGGGCTGATTTCCGGCATCGCCATCGCTAGCAAGGCTATCGCCCCGGGCATCGGGATCATCGGCGTCGAGGCCAAACTCTATCCTTCAATGTATCAAGCGCTGCGCGGGGATACGCCAACCTCGGGCGGGCAGACCATCGCCGACGGGATCGCCGTCAAGAATCCCGGCAATCTGACCAAGGACATCATCGAGCGTCTGGTCGATGATATTATTCTGGTCGATGAGACCGAGATCGAACACGCGGTCCAACGATATATCGAGATCGAAAAGATCGTCGTCGAGGGCGCCGGAGCGGTAGCTCTTGCGGCGGTATTTGCCGAAGTGGACAGATTTGCCGGCAAGCGTGTCGCCGTTATTGTATCCGGCGGCAACATTGACGCACGGGTTCTGGCGTCGATCCTGATGCGAGGCCTCGTTCGCGAAGGCAGGCTCGTTCGGCTCCGTGTCGAGATCAGCGATGCCCCCGGGGCACTGGCCAAGGTTGCTCAATTGATCGGTGAGCACAGAGGAAATATTGTCGAAATCTATCACCAACGGCTGTTTCAGGATGTCCCGGTAAAGCTGACTGATCTCGATGTGGTGCTAGAGACCCGCAATCGAGAGCATGTCGAAGAAATAGTGATGGCGCTGCGACAGGCTGGGTTCGAGACACGTCACCTCAGCAACATGGCAGCGGGTGGTGGAAGTTAACCGCGCGCGCCGCCCTTGAAGCCGGTAGCGACGACATACAGCTCCGGCGATTCCTTGCGGCTCGCAGACGGCTTGACGTGCTTGATTTCTTTAAAGCCGCGGCGGAGCCGCGCCAGCAAATCACGCTCGGCGCCTCCCTGAAACACCTTGAGCACGAGATCACCGCCATCAGCCAGTATGGTCTCGACAAAGTCGAGCACGGCTTCGGCCATCGCCACTATTCGCAAGTGATCGGTCCCCGAATGGCCTATTGTCTTCGGTGACAGATCGCTAAGTACGACATCGGCCGACCCGCCTAGCGCGGTCCGTAGGCGTTCGGACGCATCTTCGTCAAGGAAATCAGCCTGTAGGATTGTCGCTCCCTCGATTGCCAGCATCTCCAGGAGATCGAGTGCCACCACGCGATTACGGCCAACCCGCGCGACCGCAACCTGTGTCCAACCGCCTGGAGCCGCACCAAGATCGACTACCTTGCAGCCGGAGCGGAGCAACTTGAAGCGATCATCGATCTCGATCAGTTTGAAGGCCGCGCGTGATCGATAGCCAAGGCGTTGCGCTTCCTGCACATAGGGATCGTTGAGTTGACGATTGAGCCAGCGAACCGATGAGGTACTGCGGCCGCGGCCCGAACGCACCTTGACCGTGGCGCTGCGGCGCGGCGGGCCGCCGCCATGTCTCCCACGCGCCATCGTTTAGATCAAATGATCGCAGCGGAGCACGGGGTGCGGCCGTCGCTCATAAGATTCATGAGAATCCCTTCACGCAAACCCCGGTCGGCAACCCGGAGGCGCACGACCGGCCAGGTTCGCCAGATCGCATCAAGGATAGCGGCGCCGGCAACAACAAGGTCGGCGCGATCAGGACCGATACAGGGCATGTCGACACGATCCGCATAGCTGGAATCGGCGAGGCGGGCGTTAATTGCCATCACCGCGTCCCTCTCCAGGAACGAGCCGTCAATCAGCGTGCGATCGTATCGGAGCAAACCTTGGCTGACACTGGCTAATGTCGTTACGGTTCCCGAGGTTCCCAGCATCTGGACAGTACCTGAATCGATCTCATCGCGGATCTGATGATCGGCCTCGAACGTTGTCAGCATCGACTCAATCTCGCAGACTATCTGCTCGTAGGCCTTGCGCCCGACCCGGTCGCATCCATACCGCTCAGCGACATTCACGACTCCGACGGGAAGCGAAAGGGTGCCCAATATTTGAGGCTCACCGCCATTCTTATCGCCGGATAGATCGATCCAGATCAATTCGGTGCTGCCGCCTCCGATGTCGAAGACGAACCCGCGGGGCTCGCCACTTTCCAGCAAGGGCAAGCATCCAGTCACGGCCAGCTGGGCCTCTTCCAAGGACGTGATGATCTCGAGATTAATTCCTGTTTCGTTGCGTACGCGATTGAGGAAGTGCTCGCAGTTCTCCGCCCGCCGGCAGGCATCGGTCGCAACATTGCGTGATCGTACCACCGCGCGACGACGAATTTTTTGGGAGCAAACACGCAACGCATCGACCGTGCGCTGGATGGCATTTTCGCTGAGCCGTCCGCTTTGGGCCAAGCCTTCGCCGAGACGCACGACGCGGGAGAACGCGTCGATGACTCGAAAACCAGAGGCGGTCGGCCGCGCTACCAACAGTCGGCAGTTATTAGTGCCGAGATCAAGCGCGGCATAAGCCGGGCCGCTGGTCGTCTCGCCACTCCAATAGCCCCTACCCGCCATCAGGCGACCTCCCGCCGCTTGATCATTCCTCGTCCCAGTCCGGCGGCTTTGCTGCCCCACCAGTTGATGCAAGGTTAAGACAAGAATTTGGTAATTGCAATTTCGTGCGGGCAGATTTACCTATCGGGTGCAATGCCCACCAAAATTGCTTTCTCCTGCGCCAAGTGACAAATCAAATCGTCATTGGTAATTAAGGGCCCGACTGGGGGATAGTTTAACGGTAGAACGAGCGGCTCTGACCCGCTTAGTCCTGGTTCGAATCCAGGTCCCCCAGCCATCCATAATAATCTAATAGAATCAATATCTTGAATTTCGATGTGGGGCTCAATTTGGGCTTATTTATGAGCCTCCTTTTATGTACATCGGTGCGTGTTTGTTGGATATTCGTACTGTGCGGTGAATAGGAATTCGCTGTCTCCATTCAACGCCTATTGGACAGATCATGCAGCATAATCGCAATGCACGGATGTGTCAGAATTCCGAATGCACAAGCGACATTCTTCGTCTAATCATCCGATAGATCATTGTCGAGTGCGCGGATACCGGCACGACTAGAGCATTGTCATCTCACGCCAACCCTTCGCGCGCGACCCAGTCTTTGGTCTCGTCGAGGGCGCGCGCGAAGCGATCGAACATTTCGTCGATCTCGTCGGCTGAAATGACCAACGGCGGCGAGAAGGCAAGCGTGTCGCCGATGGAGCGGGTAATCAACCCGTGCCCTTCGGCAAACTTAGAGCACTGAGCGCCGACGCGCCCCGGCGGATCAAAGCTTGCCTTGGACTTTTTGCTTGCGACCAGCTCGATGCCGCCGATCAGCCCGACCCCGCGCGTCTCGCCAACCAGATCGTGATCGGCAAAGCCGTTCAGCCGCTTCTGAAAACGCCCCATTACGCCGCGCACCTGGGCAACGATGTCGCGCTCTTCGTAGATGCGCATGGTCTCCATGGCCACCGCCGCCGGCACCGGATGGCCCGAATAAGTGAAGCCATGCGCAAAGGTGCCTACTTTCTCGCTCTCAGTGACCAGCGCCTCGTAGATTGGCGCGGAAATCATCAGCGCCGACATCGGCAGGTAGGCCGAAGTCAGCGCCTTGGCCATCGTGATCATGTTGGGCTTGAGATCGTAAGTCTGGCTGCCCCACATATTGCCGGTGCGCCCAAAGCCGCAGATAACCTCGTCGACGATGAGAAGGATCTCGTACTTCTGCAGAACCTTCTGGATCTTCTCGAAGTATGTCCGGGGCGGTACGATAACCCCGCCTGCGCCCATCACTGGCTCGGCGATGAAAGCGGCGATGGTCTCGGGACCTTGCGTTTCGATCATCGCTTCGAGGTTGTCGGCCAACCGGGAGGCGAATTCCTCCTCGCTCTCCCCGTCCTCGGCGAATCGATAATGGTGGGGGCAGTCGGTGTGCAGGATGCCGGCGATCGGCAGGTCAAAATCCTCGTGGTTCTTGGGTAGACCGGTAAGGCTGGCCGAGGCGACGGTGACCCCGTGATAGCCCTTGACCCGCGAGATGATCTTTTTCTTTTCGGGTTGGCCACGGGCGTTGTTGACGTACCAGACGAGCTTGGCCGCGGTGTCGTTGGCTTCGGAGCCCGAGTTGGCGAAGAATACTTTCGACATCGGTACCGGCGATATCTCGAGCAGCCGTTCGGCAAGGTCTATGCTGGCATTGTGCGATTTATGGGTGAAGTGGTGGTAGAAGGGCAGCCGCCGCATCTCCTGGGCCGCCGCCTCGACCAACCGCTCCTCGCCGAAGCCCAAGGCAGTGCACCACAGCCCGGCCATCGCCTCGATATATTCATTACCCTCGTCGTCGAAGACGTGCACGCCCTGGCCGCGCTCGATGATCAAGGGACCCTTGCTCTCGTGCGTCTTGAGGTTAGTGTAGGGGTGCAGGACGCTGGCGATATCACGGGCAGCGGGCGAGTTCGGACGAATGGTCGGCGTGGTCATCGGGGGTTCCTTCGGATGGGCATTCGGGCGTGCGCGCGACTATAACGCAGGCACGCCTTCATTGCAGCGTCGACCGACAGAGTTAGACTAAATAAGAAGAGAGCACGCCCAAAGGAGCCGCCCTCTTGAAGTGAGTGCCGCGTAGGCCGCGGCGCTCCGCACCAGGAATGGATATGCTATTTGGCGCTGACTGGCTTGCGGGCCACGCGGGGCGCGCTGCCCGGTTCGGTCTTCAAGCGCGTTTTCATCCGTGCGTTGAGTGCGGCGATACTACCGCCGTTGCGGCTCAGCATGCTCATGAACTGCTGGCGCTGGGCTACCGCCAGCGAGGTGCCCTGGACTATGACGTCGATCAGTTTGGGACCATCCTTGGTCCGCCGGATGCGCCAGTCGATATGCACCGCCGTCGGTCCGCGCCGTCCCATGCGCGAGAAGACGAGCACGTCGTTGCTGCCGGTTGCACTGACGACCTTGTCGATTTCGATTGGCTGACTTGCCAGGCGCGCTGCCTGCTGGCCGAAGCTGCGGGTCAGGTAGACACGGAACAGCGAATGGAATTCCGCGCGCTCGGCCTCACTGGCGCGCCGCCAAAAAGGGCCGAGGACGAAGCGGGCCAGCGCTTTGGTGGCAATCCGGCGTTCGATAAATTTTGTGAAACGCGCCGCCGATTCTGCGCGACTTTTACCGGTACCCTTGGACAACCCCGAGGCCGCCTTGAAGGCGTTACCGACGAACTGCCTAGCTTCATCCTCGAAGGGGCCGGCATCCGCCGGCGTTACCAGCGTGATACCGAGAAGCAAGCAGGCAACTGGTGCGAATCGTTTTATCATTAGGCTACCCCAATTCTGCGGCTCAGAACCGTCCCACTGCAGAGGTTACCGCCGACCGGATGCCGAGATTGTGGATGAGCGTCGGGCTCATTCGATCTCCTCCAGTGATCTGGCCAGCCCCGCCGGTGTGCCGGCCGCTCCCGGCGGTTGCCGCGTGTTTTGTTGATATGTCCGTTCTTGCACCCGCCGAAGTTGGTGCGCGGGTTTGCGTGGTCGAGAAGCTTGCAACCGCGACGCCGAGCATGGCGGCGAGAGCGGCGGTAAGCGTAAAGTATCCGAATTCGAAACCCGATGCCGGTGCCGGCGTTGACAGGCGAAGGCGGGGTTTGCGGGTGGCGCGCCACGGCAGCAGAGAGCCCGCTCCGCTCCTTCCTGCGCCCTGTCGTACCGCAAACATCAGAACAGCCCCGCTTAATTTTTTTCTCGATGGCGCGAATTTATCGTAAGTGTCTTTAGGAACGGTGAAATGAGCCGACAGATTGACGAAATAAAGCGGAAAAAGCGTTGCGACTTGCAGGTGCGCGGCGTGTGGAAACTTCGCCCGCTTGCGCCGTATCATGGTGCGTGGCCATTGATCGGCCGGACGGAAACTTAAAAGAAAAGAGAATGAATACAGCCATACGGATTATGTTAATTTTTCAAGCGCTGGCGCTCTCTCCAATGCTGCTATTTACTGGGACACTGGCGGTCAGCGCGCCAGCCCTTGCCGAGAGCAACCCGGCCCTCGCCAAGAGCAGCAAAGCGTTGCTCGGCAAGTATCCGGCCGGCCGACTCTATAAGGGCCGGCGGTCGGCGGTTGATCTGCGCAGCCACAAGGACGCAAGGACTTTCAGCACCCGCTTGCGAACGGCGGCAAAAAACCGCCCCAACTTCGCCGGGCACATGATCGTCACGAGTTGGGGCTGTGGTACCGCCTGCCAGATAATCGCCCTGATCGACGCCCGCACAGGAAAAGTATCGTTCGGGCCGACTGCTTCGGCAGGCATCGCCCACCGGCTCACTAGCCGCCTCCTGATCGTCAATCCGCCCGAAACGATCGCCGAAGCTTATGGTAACAAACCTCCCGGTTGGCTCAAGACGAGATACTATATTTGGAAAGGTGAGCGGTTAGTCGTGCTTAAGCACCCATAGTCATGGGCTTCGATTCCTCGCCGTCTCATTTCAGGGGTTCGCCTATTTCTTGGTAGATTTGCGCGTTCATCTTGGGTGATCGCGCACGAGGTCTGTGGATAATCGAAAATCTTCGTCTATCCACTGAAACCGTCGGTTTCGGGGTTACCCGGGACCCAGTTATGCACAATCGCTCCCAGAGATTTCCACAAAGTTATCCCCAAGGTTCTTCGACTATTGGTCGAAACATGCTTGCCCTCCCTTCCCGCCGCCGCTAAACAAGAAGCGGGCAGGGGGAAATACTGACAGGGCTGGTAGGGTGCGTATGGCCGATCCTGAGATCGATTTCGAACGCGTGATCACCGATCCGATTTATCGGCGCAAGGTGATCGAGCAACTCAAGGCCGAAGCGTCCATCGATGTCCAGCGCGAAGTTGCCCAGAGCATCGAAGCCATGCAAAAGCGGTCGTCAGACTCCGCTGCATGATCTGCCGGCTGGCTGATCTTCCGGTAGCCACCCCACTCCCCAGCTGAAATCGCGCTTCTCGTGGATTGAATCTGCTATATTGATCCTACTCCCCATCGGGGAGAGGGTGTTGCGCGAATGCGCGCCGGGTGAGGGAGAATCCGACAGCAGGTGGCAAAAGGACTCATTCTTAACGCCCCGACGCGCGAGCCCTCATGAATCTATTCGTTGCCCCACTGACCAAAAAAGGAGAGGGCGCCCATAGTGTCAGGGATTCTCCATTACCCGCCACCGCCATCCTGGCCACGACCATACACGTCGTCGATGCGGACGATATCGTCCTCGCCGAGGTAATCGCCCGACTGCACCTCGATCAGATGCAAAGGATCGGTGCCCGGGTTTTCCAGCCGGTGGACGGC
>JAPULJ010000561.1 GCA_027295145.1 Alphaproteobacteria bacterium
CGTCCAGGCTGACGCCGGCCTCGAGCGCGGCGGCCAGGCGCGCTTCCACCGCTTGCGTCAGGCTTGGATCGTTGGACTCGCTGAAACCTTGGGCGCCCAGCATGCAGTAGCCGAGGAGTTCGGCCACGGAAGCGTACGGGCTCGGGCCGAGGCCGGCCTTCCCGAGCAGCTTCAGGGTGGTGAGCTTGACCGCCTCCGGCACCAGCCGCGGGTGCAGGCCCACGCTGCGCAGCGCTCGATCGAAACTCTGCAGCTCTTGGGAGCGGCCGAACATGCCGAAAAAACCGAACATGAGGGGAGGCTAACACCCCCGCGCCCCGGCGCGAAGGCCGATCGCGGTAAGCCGTGACGAGCGATGCCGTGCAAAAGGCTCGGAGCCTTTTGAATGCCAAGTATTACGCGCACTCGACGTTGGGGAAATTGATGGACGGGTTCCGGAGCTTTTCCATGCCGAGGTTCAAACTCCGAAAATCAGGGTGACGGAACCCCGATTCGAAGACGCGTGGGACAGGTTATGCAGGTTGGACAAACGAGACACCCCAAAACGAGACAGGGTAGACGCCTAACCAATAGGTAAAAAACAATTCCTCGCGCGGTTCCAATAAAGCCCTACCAACCCCCACCACCGCCGCCGCCGCCGCCGCCGCCCGAACTACCGCCGCCGCCGGAACCCGAGGACGAGCCCGGGGCGGTGGAGGACGAGGAGATGGCGCCCGAGAAGGCGCCGCCTAGGCTCGATGCGAAACCACCGGCGCCGAGGCTGGTCCACGAGGTGCCGTGATACCAGTAGGGGTGATAGGTGGTGCCGTCGGCCATCTTGGCGCTCGCCAGAACGCCGGCGAAGCGCTCGCTCCATTTCTGTTCGACATCGAGGGCCAGGGCGTAGGGCAGGAAGCGCTCGAACAGCTCGGGCGTCTCGTCGGGCGGGTTCATCAAGTTCAGGCGGTCTTTCTCGGCCACCGAAAGATACATGGCGAAGCCGTCGAGCCGGTCCATGATCTTGCGCCCGGCCCGGGTCGGCGCCTTCATCAGCTGGTAGAAGATGCCGTTGAGCGCGCCCATGCCGGCGATGGCGACCACCGCAGGCCAGTCGAGCATGGCCGACAGGGCGACGAAGGCGGCAATCTCGCCGCCCAGAAACGGCAGAAAAAAAAGCGTCATGAACACCGCTCCGATCCAGTTGCCCCCGCGCCAAGCCTTTAACGCCTGGGCACCCAACACATAGACCCCGATCGTCCAGACGCTAAGCCAAACGGCTATGAAAAAGGCGGTGGCCGTATCGTCGGCCCCAAAGACCGTCCCGCCCAGCGCCAGTACCATGATGCCGACGCCGGGGATCATGTAGCCGCCGTTGGTAAGGAAATAAGCCTTCTCGAACTCGAGGCCGAGATAGGATTTGAGTGCGTTGATGCCGCTGCGGATTTTCTTATGGTTCTTCTGGACCAGTTTGACCGTGTCGCTACTTTTGAAGAGTTTGCCGGCGATCTCCCGCTCGCCGCGGGTCAGAGCGGCGGTATCCTCGGTGACCCGCTCAAGCGTGAACTTCTTGCGCTTATCCTCC
This sequence comes from Alphaproteobacteria bacterium, assembly GCA_027295145.1. Taxonomy (GTDB): domain Bacteria; phylum Pseudomonadota; class Alphaproteobacteria; order JAPULJ01; family JAPULJ01; genus JAPULJ01. The sequence continues at coordinate 1,562 of JAPULJ010000561.1, forward strand.
TTGATCGTGAGGAACCCTCTGACCGCCATATCGACGACCGCGGCGGCGAAAGCCTTGTTGTCCCAGCCCATGCGGCGGACGTAACGCGCGGCGGCCGGCGAGAAGCCATGCGGCGGCTCGTAGAGCGGGATGATCGCCCCCTTGGCCGGGTCGCGGCCGACATAGCTCCAGGCCGCCCCGTAATAGAGGAGAAGGACCGCGAGGCCGAACAGCGCGGCGATCGAACTCAGATTGTCGGACAGGAAATAGCCCATGCGTTGGCTGCCGCTGGGCGCCTGCACGACGCCCTTGGCGAAGCCGACGGCAATGGTGAGACCGTGGCGCGGGCGGAGCGGCCGCGTCGTCTCGAAGATCGTCTCGCCGTTCGGGCCGGTACGCTTGATATAGGCGCTCCCGCTTGCGCCCTGCCTCCCTGTATAGCCAATGCTCTGCATAACGCGCGCGCCGGACGGCAGGACGATGATTGCGCTGGCGCGCTCGATGGTGAAGGCCCAGCCGTTGCCGGTGACGTTCCAGTAGATTTCATCGAAACCCTTGAAGAAGCCGACCATCCGGGTCATCCGGTACTTGATCGTGTAGGAGTAGATCCCGCGCGGCAGGAAATATGTCTTGCGCCCGATATAGATGCGTATCCCGTTGCTGCGGCTCTCGGTGCGCCAGTTTTCCCGCTTGCCGTCGCGGCGGATGTCGAGGATCTGCAAGCCGACCTTCATGCGGGCGCCCGATTTCGTACGGTAGCGGGTCGGCAGATCGCGGAAGATGCCGCGCTTGATTTTCCGCCCCAGGGCGACCACGCGGATGGTCTCGGTGACGGTAACCGCGCCGGAGCGTTCGACCTCGATGCGGCTGCGGTAATCGAGGATGCGTTCGCTGTTCAGGTTGGCCTGGGGAGCGGGGCGGCGTGGGGTCACGATGCTGCCACCACTGCCGCCTGTCCGGCCGCCGCCGCCGCCCTCATCCTCGCTTCCTTGCGCCAGCGCCGCCAGCGGGAACAGGGCCGCCAGCAGGAATGTGAGTAGGACGAGGATAGGCGCGCGAGTGAGGGCTGGTCGCATGGCTCGGATCCTTAGCCGGTGGAGAGATCGACGCCCTTGGCTACTGCGTCATCGGGGCTGTCGAGCTGGAAATACTCGGCCCGGCGGAAGCCGAAACCGCTGGCGATCAGGTTGCTGGGGAAAGACTGGACATAGATATTCAGGTTGCGCACCGTGCCGTTGTAATAGCGCCGTGCGTATTGCAGATGGTCCTCGATCTCGGTCAACTTCTCCTGCAGATCGAGATAGACCTTGCTGGCCTTAAGATCGGGATAATTTTCCGCCAGGGCGAAAAGCTGGGATACGGTTTTGGCGAGGCCGCCTTCGATCTCCCCGCGCTGCTCGGGGCTGGTCTGCCCCGCCGCCTGACCGCGCAGCTCGACAATGCGCGTGAGGACATCCTGCTCGTAGATCTTATAGCCCTTGACCGTCTCGATAAGGTTGGGCAGCAAATCGTGGCGCCGTTTGAGCTGGACATCGATATCGCTCCAGCCGGCACGCACCATGGCACGCAGGCGGATCAGTTTGTTGAAGATATAGATCACCGCCACGGCGAGCACCGCCAGCACGCCTAGCCCGACATAAAGCACCATCGCTGTCCCCCAACGACAATCGCCCCGCACGGCGGAAACC
>JAPULJ010000562.1 GCA_027295145.1 Alphaproteobacteria bacterium
ACCAGGCTTGGCATCTGCAGCGTCTTGTGGGCCGCTGTCATGGCCCATTTGTCGTAGATCTCGCCGCTGGCGGTCTTTCGGCCATGGAAGGGATCGCCGTACCACGAAGCAAGGCCGGTCTTGTCGTAGGCGAATTCCTCGCGGGGATAATATTTCACGCCTCGGATCGTGTAGGGCACGCCGATCTTATAGCCGCCCTGGACTGCCACCTGCCCGCTGGCGGTCTTTTTTCCAGGCGAGGAACTGCAGGCGCCTAAAGCCAGTGCCAGCGCAATGGCGACAATCCAGGGGTGGGAGAAAGGACGCCTGGCGCCATTACAAGCGATTGCGGTCATGGCTTGCTCCGTTTCTGCTTGGGCTTGGCTTCAGCGATGCGGTCGGCCAGGGTGCCGACGGCAATGGCAAAGAAGTTCGAGCGATTCCAACGCAATATGACGCGGAAGTTATAGTAGACGAGGAAGGTGCGGCCCCCCCGTCCCTCGGGCATCAGGATGCGGCCACGCACGCTGGATCTGGGCAGCGCGCCGCCGTCGGCTCGGCGCACGCCGAGTTTCGAGAATTGGGCGACGCTGCGCCTGGTTCGCGCGCTCGCATAATCGAAGCCTCGAGGCAGCCTGACTTCTCGGCCCCAGGCCTGCCCCTTGCGCCAGCCCGAGCGCTTCAGATAGTTGGCGGTGGAGGCGAAGATATCGGCCTTTGTCTGCCAAATGTCGCGGCGGCCGTCGCCGTCGTGATCGACCGCGAAATTCAGGAAGCTCGACGGCATGAATTGGTTCTGGCCCATGGCGCCGGCCCACGATCCCAACATGCGCTTGGGCGTTATGTGCCCCTGATCGAGGATGCGCAGCGCCTTGAGAAGCTCGCTGCGGAAGAACCGCCGCCGGCTACCCTGGTAAGCCAGCGTCGAAAGCGCGCCAACCACGGGAAATCCACCGGTGATCTTGCCGTACTTCGTTTCTACCCCCCATAAGGAGACAATGAACTGCGGTTGGACCCCGTATTTACGTCCGATCGTCGTCAGCAACGTCCGGTTTTCCACAAAACGCGCCCGGCCCGCGGCGATGCGCGCTGGCGTGACGACGATTTTCATGTAGCGTTCGAGGGTCAACTTGAATTCGGGCTGATTATTGAGATGGGCAATCACCTTGGGGATTGGCCGCACCCCAGCGAGGGCCTGCTGCAGGGTGGAATTTTTTATGCCTTTCGCCCGCGCTTCGCGGCGCAGGCCAGCCAACCAGGTATCGAACGGGTCGGCAGAAAGCGCCGGGCTCGGCAAAAGGCCGGCGCAGAGGCCAAGCATGGTTGTGCCCGTAACGAGCGCGCCCGCGATTAGCTGACGCCGATTTGCCGATGATCTCACGTGCAATGCCGCACCACGCATTGGTTCCGGTCCTCCGCCTATCCGTTCTTCGCCCGAATTGTCCGCATTATCCCCGCTTCGGCTGCCATTGGTTCCTGCTCCGTTTGTACTCGAGGTGCGGGGCCGATCTCATTCCGGGCCGGGAAGCCATCGCGCTGTCCGGCCGCTGGCATAAGAGTAGGTAAGCCCGATCCACTCTTTAAGCCCCGCTCCCAACCCGCCGAGCCCGCCGGCGAAATTGAACCTCAAACGCAAGCGAAAATACCCGTCGGTTGCGTAGTCCACTGGATAGGGCACAATGCGCCAGCCGGCGGCGCGATACAGCCCGTAGGCGCGAGGCATGTGGCGGGCCGAGGTAATCAAAAGCCACACCGCGCCGGGTTTTGGCCGCACCAGCGCGTAGGCATTGACCGCGCTTTCGTAAGTGTTTCGCGCGCGCGCTTCAAAGCGGACCCGCGCGGTGTCAAGGCCGAGCTGCTTGAGAAATGCACCGGCGGCCTCGGCTTCCTTTATGTCTTGCCTGAATAAATTTCCAGAACCTCCTGAAAACACTAAATTCGCAGCGGGATACTTTCGCGCTAATTCGGCGAATGCAACGAGCCGTTCGGCGCTCCCGCCGACCGCCGGCTGGCCGCGGGCGCGGGAGACGAACTGGTTGACCGCTCCGCCGAGCACGACGATCCCATCGACCCGATTGGGCAATGGTTTGAGTTGGGGAAACCGGTTCTCCAAGGGCAGGATCAGCCACTGTCCCAGCGGCAGGACGGCGACGACGATGCCAAATGCCAGCAGCGCGACAAGCAATCGGCGTCCAAGACGCCGCCAACGGGTCCACAGAAGGCCGATGGCTATAATGAAGACGATGAAAAACAGATTACCGGGCTGGGCCAGGAACCAGAATATCTTAGAGAGAATGAAAGACATGCGTCGGGTTCACCAGAGTTCCGGCCGGTTGTCGTGACCGCTGATTAAACCGCGTATGAACGTGGCGTCAATGCTCGTCGAGAGCTATTACGACGCCAGCCAGACCTTTGCGCAAGGTCTCCCGGTCAGGCGCCGCGCCGAGGCTGATGCGCACCGCCTGGGGCGCCGAAGCTTGATCCGGTGCGAATTTTGCTGAGGACGCTAGCGTTATCTTCCGGCCCGCCAGGCGCCGAGCAAAGTCGCCGGAGTGCCAAGGTTCGGGGAGTTCCAGCCAGATATGTGGCGCCATGGCGTCAGCCCGGAAGCTCTGCCCCAATAACATTTGGCTGGCAATCTCGTTGCGCGCGGCGAGTTCGGCGCGCTGCCAGTCGAGCAGCCAGTCGGCCGTGCCGTCCTCGATCCAACGCACAGCTACGGCAGACAGCATCGGCGCCGGTCGGGCGCCGATCGCGTCGATGGCCGAGCGCAATGCCACGCTGGAGGCGTGCGGGGCGGTCACGAAACCGGCGCGTAGACCCGGTGCGACTCCCATCGACATGCTGGTGATGCAGAACGAGCGCTCGGCGGCGAGGGCTGTGAAGGATTCTATGCGATCACCGGCTAGAACGCCGCAGACCTCGTCCTCGATAATGCGGACATCGTATTTCCGGGCGATCTCAACGAGGTCCAGGCGTCGTTGCTTCGGCATGGTGGTGGTGGTTGGGTTGTGCAGCGTGGGCATCAGGTAGAGCAACCGTGCGCCACTCGACCAACAAGCAAGTTGCAGAGAATCCGGCAGCATGCCGTCATCGTCGGCCAGCACGCAGTGCAACTTCAGTCCCAAAAACTTGGCAATGGGCTGGATGCCGGGATAGGTGACGGGGTCGGTCAGCACGATGTCGCCGGGTGTGCCGAGCATGGCAAAGACAG
>JAPULJ010000563.1 GCA_027295145.1 Alphaproteobacteria bacterium
CGCCGCCGGCGACGACGCCCAGGCCGAGTTCCGTTACCACCTGCACATCCTGCCCGAGGAGCTGAGCAGCACCATCGGCTCCTCGACCCTGCTGGCAGCCTGGAACGCCGCCGTCTACGTCGCCCAGATCGACGACGACCGACTGGTCGAGGCCCTCGGCGGCGGCGCCTACCTGCGCGCCACCGAGGCGGTGCTCCACGAACACGGCGGCCTCTGGTTCCTCGACGAATCCTTCGTCGTCCACAGGGCGCACGCGTGAGCGGTAAGCTTTCGCGATGCGTTTCGGACTGTGCGCCGGCGCCTGACGCCGCGGCGGGAACATCAGCTACTAGGGTTTCGCCTTCGGGGGGGGGGCGCATACATGACCGCACGCGGTGTCGGCAGCCACGGCCTGATCCGCGCCGCGCTTAACGGCGAGCCGCTCGGGCCGCCAGGCGGTTAATGTCGAAATTGCCTCACGATTGGCGGCCCGGCTCGGGCGAGCGCCCGTGACATACCACCGGTCTCAATCAGAAAGCCGACCACTGGTCCCGAGAGTGCCGCCTCAGACCAGATTACGGACGTCAATTGACTGGCGGTCAAAGGCCTGAGTGTGACCCAAACACGACCTTCATGAGCCGGCCGCTGTATCACGTCTCGGATGGCGTAAGTCACCCTTCCAAACGGCCACCGACGCGGTCAGTTTTTCGCACTCCTCTCGGTTGAGAGGCGATCACCCGACGTTCAAAGGTCGACACCAAACTGAAAGTCGACGACGGTGCCTAGGATCGTGACATCATAGGATAACCGATGGATGAACGCATCGATATCTCGGACGGCGATTTCGGCGCGGACTATCAATTTGCCTTCGACCACTGCAACCCGGTCGCCACCAAGGGCGTTCCGGAAGCGCCTCAACCGATAATCATTCACAGACCAACCCGTGTTGTTTGCGACATTGGCATTGAAGATAGACGCCAACTGGATGTTGACGGTCCAATGATGTGGCAGAATCGCACGGCCCTCAGGAATCACGTTCCCATAATTCGCAACGATTGTCGCTGTTCCACCTTCCCACGAACTGCCAGTACCCTTCAACTGGTCAAAAATGGCGATACCAGAGAAGACAAACAACTCGGAATTTGCGCGTGCGTGAGGCGTAGGCATCCGCAGCCAGTGTCTCGACGTCACGTTCGAAGTGCTCTCTCCAATGGCCATGTTGTTACACCTCCATTTAGCCGAGTTTTCCGGATGACCACTCGCAATCACCGGTAGCGTAGCATGATTGACGGTCGAAGGCGAGCCCGGCCCTGATCCGGCAGTCTGCATAGCGATCTCCAGCCTTCGTCGAGCCGATTTGGCGATCAAAGCCCGGCCAATGACCTTTTCGCGCTGTGAGAGCGTACCCCGGCGCGCGCCGCACACACAAAACGGGGGCAAGTCTTGAATTGTGAATTTTGGAGCCAACCGGGCCGTGAGCATCGCTGGCCGAAAACTCATAATTCAAGACCTGCCCCCCCCCCCGATTTGTGACCCCCCGATTTGCGCGCGGTCGTCTTGGCAACCTTCCCGGTCGGCGTGCCGGATCGGCGGCGTGGTCGCCGTCTTCCGATCTCGGTGATCAAACCGACCTCGGTGGTCCTGACCTGGGAGGGCCGAATTTGATCCAAGGCAGCCAGCAAGCAGGTAGGCTTGCCATTCCCACAAGAAGTGAGAGGGCGTTCCGATTATTATTGCCAAAGACGAATGGCAATTACCTCCCCTCTTTCTGAAGGGCGGCTTCGAAATCGCACAGCCTCAGAACTTTATCTAGCAGTGGTGAAGGTATAAGTTTCCTGTGCCATCGAACGTTCGGCCTGATACCAGCAGGCCGGTACGAGTGACACCGCCCGCGACAGAGCGCATCAGTTCTTCGGATTCAAAAAGCTGAGGGACCAACTTTTCGCGCGCGCAATTCCATGTATTAGATTCCTGAATGATCACGCCTCTTTCGTCGCCACTATCGATTTTTTCAGTACATTGGTGAAGTGTCGCGGTGAGGATTATTTCCTCTCGCCTTAACGACGCCAAGATATCGGACCAAGAAAGAAACTCATCGGCGACTAGGTTCCCCAGATGCGCCTGCCCAGCGATTACTTGGGCCATCAACCGCAAGTTCAGGCGTGCTGCACCTTCCTGGGCAGCTCTAGCGTATCGAAACGCGATCGCGACGCTCTCCTCCAAGTCTCTCGCGGTGTACAGAGTAACGTCACCTAACCGAAGCTCATCCAATAAGATCTCCCGTGCATCACTAAGTCGCTTCTCCATGAGCCTTTGCATCGTAGCGCCGCCAATAGCGCCGATCGTACCCGCGCCATGCAATCCAATCGCGGCGACAACATCCGCCAAGAAGCCCGACAGAAGTTCAGGGAGATTTTTTGCCATCGCGGAATGTTTGCGGATGATCCAAGAAAGAACAAGTGGCAACGGCGTTGATAGAGGGGAAGGCGTTGGGGGAAAATGAACTTGGCATGAAACTTTAGCTATTGGCTACAAACGGCGGTTTGTGGCACTGCCAAGGCACTTCCGCTGTCCGGGGCAGAGCGAAGTTCTTTAGGGTTTATTGGGCCGGTGCTGCTGGCTCCCCCAGCCTCCGGCAAGTCCCGGCGGGCGAGGTCAGCGGGCCCGAAATTCTTGTTATTATTGCCGAAAATGGTGCCGCGAGGAGGAATCGAGCCTTCGACCCCATCCTTACCAAGGGGCGGCGTGGAAGCTCAGCAACTGCTTTCATTGAAGTCCGGGGTAGTGGCGCGTAGCGGTTTATAGGCGTTTGAAGCGGAAAAACGCCCTATAGCGCGCCCAGAACGCGCCAGTCCCTTCCGGGTCCGGCCCTCTGGCCGACCGCGTCATCAACGCCGAAATCGGGCCGACGCCGGGCGCCGCCCGTGAGCCTATCGAACCGCTCGGGCGGCCCGCCCGCTCGCCATCAGGCCTTGCCCTTCCAGGGA
>JAPULJ010000564.1 GCA_027295145.1 Alphaproteobacteria bacterium
TAGCTCTGGCCCTCGCGAGGTGTCCCAGCGCCGCTGATGTAATTCTCACCCGTCGCAGCATTCGAGAGCTCATCGTAGGTCTCTCCCAGTACCAGTCCGGAAGAGGCGAACACGAACTCCATGAGCTTATCCAGTGCGCTGATATAGCCGACATAGATTACGTGATTGCTCTTCAGTTCCGCGACCGTCAGCTCCGACATCGGCGTCACTCTAACGGGCTTATCGGACCGATAGACCACGCGGAGAAGGTCCTTGAGCGCAAACGCGCTGGCCTCGGGTAGATACGTTAGATCCACATCGAGATAGATGTCCATCAACTCGGGTTCGTACACGAAGCGATCCGCGAGATCGTCGGCGGAGTTAACGTCGAAATCGCGAACCAGCCGCTCGACGCGGCCGAACTCGTCTATCTCACCGAAGATATAGTAATCGCCCACGACGATGAGGAACGGTAACTCATCATCCATAAAGCTGGCCCAAATCGACGAGCGTGACACCTGGTCGTATATTCCCTCAGGCAGCTCTCCGCCTCGTCCCAGAATTACCAGAGCCACGAGATTGATCGCAAGCGCAGCGATCAAAATCGCCATCCACACCGGTGGGGCACGGCTGCCGGTCGCAGCGACCGTGCCCGTATCACCCGCGGAGATGACCGCGAGGCGATACTCGCCCCTCGGTATCGCCAGCCGGTCGCCGCTGCGCTGGTCCTCGCGAGCATAGTATTTGTCGAGCTTCTGGCGAAGATTATGCACATAGACCCGGACCAGCGAGTCCTGGTTGGGGTCGAAATCGCTCCCCTTGCCGAACACTTCGGCGGCTATTTCGAGCTCTTTGGGACGCCTGCCGTCAATCGAGCAACCGGCCAAGAACTCCAGCAATCGCGCATAGGACCGCGAACGGCCCAGAATATGATTTTTGGTGAGCTTCGCAACCTCTTGTTTTATAATTGTTTTTTCATCCATGCATCGCCGGTCCTTGCCGTTCATCGCTGCAGGATAGGCACCTTAGCCGACTTTTAACGGTTAATAAACCGTTTATAACTCTATGTTTTACCGATGAATCTCTATACTCGGCAGCCCTTGGGCTTACCGCGCCCGACTGTGGCGTACCCGAGCCGAGTATCAGCTAGAGGAACAGCATGATCATGACACCCGTTAAATACCTGCTCTCGATCGCAACCGCGTTAAGCATGGCCGCGCCCGTCGCACTGGCCCAGAACACGCAATCGGACCTGGAAGAGATCGTTGTCATTGGACAAGGCATCGGTTCGCTACGTCTGAACGCCAGCAATGGTGCAGGAGGCCGATTAGGGCTTTCCTCATTCAATACCCCTGCCAGCGTGGATGTGATCACTAAGGAGGAAATTGCGACCAAAGGTGACTACGGAATTTTGGAGGCAGTGACACGATCTGCCGGAATTTCCTCGAGCGCCAATCCCGGCAATGGTGGAACCTCTATTTCATCGAGGGGATTTACGGCCCATAACGCGACTATGGTTACCTATGACGGTACCAGGCTATATGTGACTGCAGGAACAGTAACGTTCCCGGCCGACACCTGGACCTTGGAGAGGGTTGAGATACTGCGAGGGGCCGGTTCTGTTATCAACGGCATCGGCGCTCTTGGAGTAACCATTAACTATGTTCCCAAAGCCCCTGAGTTCGGTGAGAGCAACTTTGATGCCGTCGTGGCGGCTGGTAGTTTCGGTATGAATCGGATCGCGCTGGGTGGCGGTGCCGAGCTTTCCGATAATTGGGCCTACCGTTTGGATGCTTCCCGTTCAAATGAAGATGGTTATGTAGACAGAACGGATGAAACCCGCAATGTGTTCGCAGGCTCCCTATTATTCCAACCTTCTTCGGATTTTCGAATGAAGTTCAGCGTGGATTACGCCGATCTTGATACCGAACCATACTTTGGAACGCCATTGATCAATGGAGAAGCCAGCGACTCCCATCGCCAGAACAATTACAATTATGGTGATGGCCTGGCGGACTACGAGGATCTATGGGCACGAGTTCGAACGGAGTGGGACTTGACGCCGAACGTCACGTTTAGAAACGATACCTTCTTTCTGGATGTGCGCCGCGAGTGGCAGAATCTAGAAGAATATGCGTATAACGCTGGTACCGATCAGATCGATCGTGCTTTCTATCTTGGCATTATTCACGATCAGGAGCAGCTCGGAACCAGAGGTGATTTTCTGATTGAGTCAGATTGGGGTGGAAAGGCAAACAGACTGACTGTCGGTGCGGAAATTAACTCCATAGATCTGAATTACTTCGATAATTTCGCCACTGGGGGCTTCGGAGTTTCTGACAGTGTACCGGTATTCGGTTTTATTCCCGGGACGCTGCCGATTGCCACTATTCCGACAGTGCTGGATTACACCACCGACACGACTCAGTACGCGTTCTTCTTCGATGATGTATTACAGGTAACTGAGCAGTTAAGTCTAGTCCTGGGCGGACGGTTCGATGATATTGACTATGATCGTTTTGATCATCCCATCGGTGCTACTCCATCCTCCGCTTTCGACGCCGGTTTTTCCGAATTTACTTGGAGAGCGGGAATCGTCTATCAACCGTCCGATGCCCTTAGCTATTACGCCCAAGCCAGCACAGCGGCCGATCCAGTGACCTCTCCGATCTCTATCAGTTCCGGAAACCAGAATTTTGATCTCAGTACCGGTCGACAGTATGAAATCGGTTTGAAACAGCAGATTCTCGACGGCAGAGGAGAGTACACGATTGCTTATTTCGATATTGTGAAAGAGGATCTTCTGACACGCCTCCCAGGCTCAGCGATTACTGAACAAATCGGGCAACAAAGCTCCGATGGATTTGAATTCACGTTCCGCGTTAATCCGACTGACACCCTTAGCATCGACTTGAATGCCGCGTTCATTAATGCCCAGTACGATGAGTTTTTTTCCGGTGGTGTATCCCTTGCTGGCAATACGCCACGCAATGTACCTGAAACAACCGCTAATCTTTGGGTAAATTGGGCACCGTTGAATCAGCTACAAGTCGGTGCCGGGCTGCGTTACGTCGATAGTCGTTTCGGAAATGACGCTAACACCCAGACATTGCCGTCATACACTGTATTTGATGCCAGCTTGAACTGGAGCGTATCAGACACTACGGAAGTAATTCTGCGGGCAAGAAATCTCACTGATGAAAAAGACTATATACTGTCCCAGTACACGTCCGATCAGTGGGTTTTTGGTGATCCGCGGGCGTATGAGTTAAGTGTCAGGTTTTCTTTGTAGTTCTACCTGCGGTAGTTCTCCACGATCTGGAGACGTACCTAATCGAACGCCATGGGATTTCCTTGTCGGCGGGTACAGCATGCCCGCCGACATTTCCTCAAGTTCACCGTGATGAGACTCCTCATTCTTCTGCACCGCTACCTGGGTATCGCCGTCGGACTCGTGGTATCGCTGTGGTGCCTTTCCGGCTTCGTCATGATGTACGTCCAGTTTCCGGACTTGAGCCGCGAAGAGCAGTTGCAGGGCTTGGACGAACTGAATCTCTCGGAGTGCTGCTCCTTGCCCGCAGAATTCAGCAACCTCGATCTTGACCACTACCGCATCGAGATGATGGCCGGACGCCCTGTGTTGAGACTGTCGGCTGACTCTGAGCAATATGTCATCGACCTGCAACAGGGCGAATTCCTGGCGGATATCAGCGAGCAGCGGGCCGGTGAGATCGCCACAATCTTCTCCGCAAACCTGGGTTTCGCGGGTGACACGCATTTCCTCGGTACGCTCGATCGTGATCAGTGGACCGTCTATGGCGGTCTAAATCCGAACCGCCCGCTGTTTCACTACCAAGCGTCCGATCCCGCCGCGACGGAATGGTATGTCTCCAGTATCAATGGCGAAGTCATCCAGATGACCACCGCGAGGGAGCGATTCTGGAATTGGGCGGGCTCGGTCGTTCACTGGATTTACCCGACGATACTCAGGCAACACACCGGCGCGTGGCTACAAGTCATAATCTGGCTTAGCGTGCTCGGATTGTTCCTGACCGTCGTCGGCGTCTATATCGGCATAACGCAGCTTCAAAATCGGCGGAATGGCCGCCTGTCGCCTTATCGAGGCGTCATGCTCTGGCACCACTACACAGGCCTGATCTTCGGCATCCTGACGCTGACGTGGCTCTTCAGTGGCCTGCTCTCGGTGAATCCATGGGGCGCGCTCGACGGCCGAAGTTTCGCCGGCGAAGTGCAACGCATCCGCGGAGGCACCCTAACTTATGACCAGGCGGGAGACGTACTGCAGGATCTCGCGGCCAAGTCCTTACCCGACGGCACAGTACGTCTGGAGGGGTCGATTCTTAGCGGCGAGCCGTATCTAATTGCCTGGGACCGGGACGGCGAGAGTACTCGTCTGGACGCCCATTCGTTCCACACCAACCCGCTGACCGACTCGTCTTTCGTCAAGATCGCCGCGCTGACCCGGCCCGGCGAACCGATTCGCAATCAGGGATGGCTGGCGGAGGGTGACGCTTACTACTATAGCCATCACGACGAGAAATCCTTTCCCGTCTATCGAATCCAGTATGAGGATGGCGAGCGTGTCTACCTCGACCGGGTCAGCGGCCAGCTGGCTTTCGCCGCGGACAGCAACAGACAACTCTCACGCTGGTTATTCCTCGGCCTCCACCGCGGCGACTTCTCTGCACTGATGCGGCGACGCCCGCTATGGGACCTGCTGCTGCTGCCGTTACTCGCGGGCGTCACGCTGAGCGCGCTGACCGGCACCTGGATGGGCTTCAAGCGGCTGATGCGCTAACCCGGAATCAGCAGGCGGCGTTAACTGACTGCGACGAAGCGGCCCGGACCAGCTGCCGCAAGCAATAACAACCCGCCGATAATGGCCAGGTGAGCCATCGCGACACGACTTTGGTTCAGCCGATCTGTGCCGGAGAGATTCCAGAAATCATGGGCTATGAACGTCGCTAAGAGGGTGAAAACCGCAAGTGTCAGCGCCGATTCCCGAACGAAGATACCCAGTATCAGGCACAGGGGCGCCACGATGTGCAACACGACGGTCCCGATGACGGCCAGCCTGACGAACGGAATGCGCACTTGCCGAAACTCGACCAGCGCCTT
>JAPULJ010000565.1 GCA_027295145.1 Alphaproteobacteria bacterium
CTCGCCGGCATCGCGTCGGCGGGCCGCGTCGAGCACCATTGTGTAACTCGCGTATGCTTCGGTGCGGCTATCGGCGAGCATCGCCTGAACGAGTTGGAAGCCGGCAATCGCCTGGCCGAACTGCTTTCGCTCGCGCGCATAGTTGAGCGCGTCCCCGATCAGGCGTTCGGCGACGCCGACACATAGCGCCGATAAATGCAGCCGCCCCCGGTCGAGCACCTTCATCGCGGTTTTGAAACCCATGCCCTCGACCCCGCCGAGCAATGCTTCGGCCGGCACCGCCGCGTCTTCGAAGATCACATCGGCAGTGTGCGCCCCCTGCTGTCCCATCTTGGCGTCGGGCTTGCCGACCGATAGTCCCTTGGTGCCGGCCTCGACGAGGAAGGCGGAGACGCCGCGTGCGCCGCTGTCCTTGGCCCCCGTGCGGGCCATCACTGTGAAGAGCCCGGCCTCGGGGGCGTTGGTGATGAAGCGCTTGGTGCCGTTAAGGATGTAGTGCGCACCGTCTTTTCGTGCCGTCATGAGCAGCGAGGCCGCATCGGAGCCGGCTTCGGGTTCGGTCAGGGCAAACGAAGTGACGATCTCGCCGGTGGCGATGCGCGGCAGGTATTTACGCTTCTGCGCATCGGTGCCGTCCATTACCAGGCCCTGGCTGCCGATGCCAACATTGGTGCCGAACACCGAGCGGAAAGCGGGCGAGGTGCGGCCCAGCTCGAACACCACCCGAACTTCTTCCTCCATGGTCAGGCCGAGACCGCCGAAATCGGTCGGGATCGATAGGCCGAATAGTCCGAGCGCGCGCATCTCGTCAACGATCGCCGGCGGGACCTGGTCGGCCTCGGCGACCTCGGCTTCGATCGGAACCAGACGTTCGGCGACGAAGCGGCGCACCGCTTCGAGCAGGGCGGCGAAGGTCTCGGCGTCGAGGCCGGCAGTTTGTTGATCGATCGTGTCAGGCATATTCTTGCGCTCCCACGCCGGAATTCTGCCAGCAATTCTGGCACGTCGCCCGACGACGGTCAAAACGCCGACAATGGTCAGCCTTCGCCGGAGATAAATTCGTAGATGCGGGTGAAGTCGCTGCCCGGCATGGCTTTATCGGCCTCGCGCCACAGGCGTTCGACGACCGCGCCGATCTCGGCCGGGGCGTCGGCGCGGGCAACGCTTTCGAGATAGAGGCGCAAGTCCTTGGCTAAGAGAGCGGTGGCGAATCCGGCATCGTAGGTGCCGGTAAGGATCCGCTCGGGGAATTTATCGCGGCTGGCGGTGTTCTGGCCGGTCGAGACATTGATGACCTCGAGGATGGTTTTCATCTCTAGCCCCTGAGCGATCCCGAAGGCAACAGCTTCCGATGTCGCTGTCATGGCAACGGCGGAGAGGAAATTGTTGAGCAACTTAACCGCCTGTCCCTGGCCTGGCTTGCCGCCGACCCAAAAGACGTTTTTCGCCATAACGTCGAATGCGCGCTCAAGCGCTGCTGCAACCTCCTCGGGTCCGGCCCACATGATCGTCAGCGTCCCCGCCGCGGCTCCCTTGGCGCCGCCGCTGACCGGAGCATCGATATAGGCGATGCCGGCCTTGGCCAGCGTCGCTTGGGCGGCACCGGCGGCCTCGATGCCGATGGTCGAGAGATCGACGACGCTTGATGCTGCACCGGGGTTCGAGGCAATCTCGGCAACCACCTCGGCAACGATGGCCCCGTCCGGCAGGCTGAGGAAGATCGCCTCGGCCGTGCCCGACACCTCAGCCACCGAGCCCGCCACCGCTGCGCCGGCCGGCGCACGCTCTGCCGTCCCCGCCGCATCGAACACCGAGAGATTGAAGCCGGCATCGACAAGGTTGGCGCTCATCGGCCCACCCATGCGCCCGAGGCCGATGAAGCCGAGAGTTCCGATTTTCTGGCTCGCCATCGGGATTTTCGCCCGCGCCCCTAGTCCGCGACCTCGATGCCTTCGGCGTCGAACACTTCGCGGGCCAGGCGGAAGGCGGTGACGCCGGCCGGGACGCCGCAATAGACCGTGACCTGGATGAGCGTTTCGCGAATTTCGTCGAGGGAGCAGCCGTTGGTCAAGGCGCCGCGGACATGTATTTTAAACTCCTCGGCACGGTTGAGCGCCGCCAGCATGCACAGATTGTTGAGGCTGCGCTGTTTGTTGTCGAGGGCAGGTTGCCCCCACACTGTGCCCCAGCAATATTCGGTGATGAAGTCCTGGAAATCGCGGTTGAAAGCGTTGGCGTTCGCCATGGCCCGATCGACATACTTATCGCCGAGCACCCCGCGGCGATTCTTCATGCCGGAATCGAATAGCGCCTGATCCATCGGATAAATCCTCCCTTGCCAGAAATGGTGAATTGACCGCCATCATGGGCGCGCCGGCGCGCCAAGGGCAAGAGGGCCGAGAACAGAAGGGAGAAAAGACGCTCGTATCTCCGTCTGTAAATTGGCCTGATGAAAACATGAAGCTGACCAGCGTACGATTTTCCCACCCAGCGAGCGGATACCATTTCGGCAACTACCGAAGAAAATTCCTGACCTCTTCGACGAAGCGCGGCCAGGCGGGTTCGCTCTCCAGGATCATATGGTTTTGACCATCCAACGCGACGAATTGCGCGTCGGGGATCAGCGCCGCCAGCCGGCGTCCCTCCTCGAAAGGGACGATACCGTCGTCGCGGCAGTGCAGGACAAGCGTCGGCACTTTGATTCGCGGGAGAAGGTCGCTGACATCGACTTCGTTATTGACACTTCGTATGCGGACGGCGTTTTCGGGCGAGACCGTAATACGCTGCAACTCGTTGAACCAATCCATTTGTTCCTTCGTCGCACCGGGCATGAATGACGTCGTGAAGTATTGGCGAAAGGCCGGATTGTTTTGCCCCCAGCCTTGAAGAATCATCGTATTCTCGACTTCCGCGCGCTTCGCATTTGCTTCCGAGCCCCGCTTGTTGCTTCCTCGCGCGTAGCCGCCATAGAAAACGAGGTGACTGACCCGCTCGGGATGCCGAACGGCATAGGCGACTGAAATCCAACATCCCTGTGAGATACCGACGAGCGGGAAACGCTCCAGTTTGGCCGCGTCGACCACTGCCGCCAGGTCCTGAACGTGTGCGTCGAGCGAAATGTCTTCCACATCCCAATCGGAAAGACCGTTCGCCCTTTGATCGAAACGAACCAGGGTATGGGCGTGGGCGAGTTCGCGCAGAAGATGACGCCAGACCGGGCTTTGCCAATCGAATTCCAGATGGTTCATCCAATTCGGCGCCTTGACCAGCGGCGGGCCGCCGCCGACCTTGGCGTAGGCGATCAGCGTACCGTCGCTCGACGCGCAAAACCGGGTTTCCTGTTGTGCTTCGGTGAGATCGCCCGAGGCAATCTTTTGCTGTGTTGATTCGGATCCAAGATTGATTTTGAAAGCCGAAACGGGCGCGGCGATGTTTTTGAGCACTTGGTCGCCAATATCATCGAAATCCTCGTCGACCGACGAATGCACCTGGTCGTAAACGTTGCGTGAAATGCAGATGCCGCCGGAATCGGCGATGGATTCCAGCCGCGCGGCGATGTTGACGCCATTGCCGAGGATATCGTCGCCGTCTATGACCACGTCGCCGACATTGATGCCAACGCGATAGCTGATGCGTTTGTCCACCGGAATTTCGGCCTCGCGCTCGGCCATCGTACGTTGGACGTCGACAGCGCAGCGCACCGCGTCCACCGCGCTGACGAATTCGACCAGCAATCCATCGCCAGTGGATTTGACGATGCGGCCTTGATGCTCCGCTATCTTGGGATCGATGAATTCGCTGCGATGGGCTTTCTGGCGCGC
>JAPULJ010000566.1 GCA_027295145.1 Alphaproteobacteria bacterium
TGCCCCAAGAGGCCGTCCTGGGCTAAGACCCGGGAGGAAGTCGAAATCCCCGGTGTCGACTCGGTGGAATGGGGAAAACTTCTGGCGGACATGGCGGCACACCGGTCGTTCCGCAATTTTCAACACCCGCGCAAGCGTCCCGACGGCCGGGTCGTTCATCTATCGATCAACGGAAAAGCGATCTTCGATGAGGCGGGAAAATTCCGCGGCTATCGCGGTTCCGATTCGGACGTCACAGAATACGAACGTACGCGGGAATCGTTGGCAACCGCACACGACGAGCTGGAGATGCGGGTCGCGCAGCGAACCGAGGAACTCCGGCGCTCGAACGATCGGCTTCGTGGGGAGGAGGCAAAACTCCGCGAGATTCTCGAAAACAGCCCGGTTGGCGTGGCGATCACGACGCGCAAGAAGGATTATTCTCGCGCGGCTGGCGAGCGCTTGTTGGTCAACAGCGCCCTAATTCGAATGTTCGGGGAAATCGATCGCGAAGGCTTTCTCAAGACGCCAATCGAAGACAGTTGGGTCGATCTCGACCAACTGGCGGCCGTGCGTGAGGTCTTGAAGGGCGGCGGAGATCTGGTCGATTTCGAAGCCCAGCGGCGCCGCAAGGATGGCACCACCTGGTGGGTTTCCATGAACACACGCCCCATCAAACTCGACGATCAAGATTGCACGATGGTCTGGCATTTCGACATAACCGAGCGAAAGGAGGCGGAAGGCGAGCTGCGCAAGAACGAAGCCTTGATCCGGGCCCTGATCGATCATTTGCCCGTCTTGATCTCCATCAAGGATCTGGACGGACGTTACACCTTCGTAAGTCCGGCATTTACCCGCTTTATGGATATGACCGCCGAACAAGTGATCGGGAAAAAATTTAGCGACCTCCACTCGCCGGAAGCATCCGCCATTCTGAAAACAGCCGATCAGGCGGTTTTGAAATCAGGCGCCGCACTGCAGAGTGAGGAAACATTTCCCGTTGTATTAGGCTCCTCCACCCTTCTGCTGACCAAATTTCCAATCCAAGACGGCGACGGCAACACCATCAGCATCGGCACGATCGGCATCGACATTACCGAACAGATGCGCGCGGAAGAAGCGCTGCGGATGAATGAGGCCTATCTCTCGGCGCTGATTGAGACCAATCCGTCATCTATCTTCCTCAAGGACCTCGACGGACGCTACCTCCTCATAAACTCCGCTTTCGAAAAGTCCATGAGCCTTGATCGGAATGAAATAATCGGCAGGACGACATAAGAGCTCAACGTATTCGACGAAAAATATAGTAATGAGATTGCCGAATTGGATCGAGAGGTTGTGCGCACCGGCAAGGTGATGCATCGCGAGTACCGTCCCCGGTTCCCCGATGGGCGAACATCGACCACTTTATTGACCAAATTTCCGATCTACAATTCCGACGGATAGCCAACGGCCGTAGGCTCCATGGCGACCGATATCACCGAGCGCAAAGAAGCCGAAAAGAGACTGCAGGAGAGCGAAGAGCGACTCAGGCAAACCACAAAACTGGCCAGGATCGGCTATTACGTTTGGGACGCCGTGGAGGATCGCTACCCGTTTTGCTCCGACGAGCATGCGCGCCTCCACGGCCTTTCTCCGGAAGAATTCATGGCACGCGCAGCGTCCTTCGAGAGAGATGACTCATTTACTCACCCTGACGATCTGGGCGAATTTTGGCGCGCGATGAAGGATCTGCGCAGTGGCAAACCTATCGAAATCGAGTATCGGACCGTCACTGAAAGTGGAAAAACCTATCATGTTCGAGAAATAGCAGAGTCCGTTTTCGACGAAGCGGGGCGGGTTGTCCGGGAGATCGGAGCGAGTCAAGACGTCACCGACCTTCATCATGCGGAAGAACGATTGCGCCAGGCGCAAAAGATGGAAGCGGTAGGCCAGCTCACGGGCGGTATCGCGCACGACTTCAACAACCTGCTTGCCGTCATAATCGGAAATGCGGAAATTGTGGAAGAACAGCTTGGGGGCGGCGACAAATCGGCCCAGGCTATCATCCGTGCAGCAGATCGTGGCGCCGAACTTACCCGGCGGCTCTTGGCCTTCTCACGCCGCCAACCGCTACATTCCGAAGAGATCGACTTGGAGCAGCTGACCCATGGCATGGGTCATTTGCTGCGCCGCTCCCTCGGCGAGACCATCGAAGTTGAAATCAGCTCGGCTTCGGGTCTGTGGAGCGCACTGGCGGATCATGGCCAGGTGGAAAACGCACTCCTGAATCTGGCGATCAATGCGCGCGATGCCATGCCGGATGGCGGCAAGTTGATCATCGCGGCCGCCAACGAGACCTTGGACGAAAACCATGTGACGAGCCAGTCCGAGCTGAGCCCTGGCGATTATGTGGTCCTGTCGGTCTCCGACACTGGTATCGGCATGACCCCTGAGGTTCTGGACCACGTCTTCGAGCCGTTCTATACGACCAAGGAAGTGGGTGAAGGCAGCGGCCTGGGACTCTCCATGGTGTACGGATTTGCCAAGCAATCTGGTGGTTGCGTGTTCATCCGTAGCGAGCCGGG
>JAPULJ010000567.1 GCA_027295145.1 Alphaproteobacteria bacterium
AAGGCACAGTTCTGGTTCGAAAAAGCAGTAAAGCAGGATTACACACGGGGCTATCGGGCACTCGGATTTCATCTGGTCGGAACGGGCAAGAACCCAAAGCGCGGGTTACGCATCCTGAAAGTGGCGGCCGAGCGTGGCGACGCGCAAGCTCAGTGGGGTTTGGGTCTCTATCTCTCGAGTTCCAACTGGGGCCTATTGGAGAACCGCACGGCGGCGCGGAAATGGTTGCTCAAGTCGATCGAACAGAAGTTCGCGTACGCGGCATTCGAATTGATGAAATGGTACCGGGGCGAAGGAGACTACACCGAGGCCCACAAGTGGGACCTCATCGTTCAGTACCTGTGGAAGACGAAATCCACGCTCCTGCTTCCCGATACCCGCGAAAAAATGACCAAAACCCAGATCGCCGAATCTCAACGCCGGGCCAAGGCTTGGCTGAAGGCGCACGGGGAAAATCCATAAGGGTATTGCTTGTCAGATCATTCAAGAACCTAAAGCGCGGGATTCGCCTCCTGAAGGTAGCGGCCCAGCGCGGCGACGCCGAAGCACAGTATAGTTTGGGATACTATACTAGGGATTCCAACAACTGGGGGGCGCCTGTCGACCGCGAGGCGGCCCGCAAGTGGCTACTAAAAGCGATCAAAGAGAAATACGCCCTTGTCGCCACTCAACTTCTAATAATGTATAAGGCCGACAAAGATTACGTCGAAGCATACAAGTGGAATGTCATCGGCCAGTATCTTTGGGATCAGCTGGGCGCGGTAGTAAAGGGACCACTTCTACTGCCCGATATCCGCCTGAAAATGACCATAAGCCAGATATCCGAAGCGAAACGCCGGGCCGTGGCCTGGCTCGCTGCGCATGAGGAGAATCCTATCTAGGGGCAACGCCCAATCGGCACGAGACCCCCCTCACACCGGTTTCGGGCCGGTGGGGAAGCGTTTGTGGATACGGGCGATGAGTCGGTCGCGGACTTCGCGGTAGGCGCCGAGGCGGGTTTCTCGCGCGCCCTCGATTATCGAGGGATCGAGAGTGTTCCAGAACTCGACCTCGATAGCCATCGTGCGGGTCAGCTCGACAGCGCTGTGCTGGGCCTCGGGCGACAGCGAGACGACGATATCGAAGTTAGTGTCCTCCAGCTCGCCGAAGGTCTTGGGGCGGTGGCGCGAGATATCGAGCCCGATCTCCTCCATTGCCGCGATGGCGAAACCATCGACCTCGAGCCCGCGCACACCGACCGAATCGATATAAATGCGGCTGCCATGCAGGTATTTCAGATAGGCCTCGGCTATTGGCGAGCGGATCGAATTGGACGTGCAGGCGAACAGCACACTGCCTGGGAGATCAGCCACGCAAGATCCCCTAGCCCCTGATATGAAGGACGCAGAGCAGGGTGAACAGGCGCCTTGCGGTGTTGAAATCGATCTCGATGCGGCTGGCGAGCTGATCGCGCAGGAGCTCCGAGCCCTCGTCGTGTAGCCCACGCCGCCCCATGTCGATAGCCTCGATCTGCGAAGGCGGCGCCACCTTGATGGCCTCGAAATAGCTCTCGCAGACGGTGAAATAGTCCTTCACCAGACGGCGGAAGGGGAGCAACGCCAATGCCACCTCGCCGAGATGACTTCCGCCTGCGCTGATGGCGAAAATGAGCCGGTCCTCGCGCACCGAAAGCAGCAGATCGTAAGGCCCCTCGCCGTCGAGGTTGGGGGCGAAGGTGTTCTCCTCCAGAAGATCGAATATCGCCACCGCCCGCTCGTGCTCGATATCGGCGCCGCGGCGCACCACCGTGCGCTCGTCGAGCTCGATGTTGGCGATGCGCTGGCGGTTCGCGCTCACTTCTCGGAACGTTGCCGACGGCCCGGCCCGCTGGCCAGGCGAAGGGAGATCGATTTTGCATGCGCATCGAGTCCCTCTGCGCGGGCCAGCGTTACGGCGGCGGGGCCGATGGCAGCGAGCCCAGCCTCGTCGCAGCGCACCATCGATGTCCGCTTCATGAAATCGAGAACGCCGAGGCCGGAGGAAAACCGCGCGCTGCGTTCGGTCGGCAGGACGTGGTTGGGGCCGGCGACGTAATCGCCGATTGCCTCGGGGGCGAAGCGGCCGAGAAAGATCGCCCCGGCGTTGCGCACCGCGTCGGCCAGCTTGTCGGGATCCTCGATCGCAAGTTCGAGATGCTCGGGCGCCAACCGGTCGATCAGTGGAACCGCCTGATCGAGCGATTCAACCGTGACGACGGCGCCGTTTTCCAGCCAGCTTGCCGCCGCGATCTTCGCGCGCGGCAACGATGACAGTTGATCCCCACTCTCCGCCGTCACCGCATCGGCGAAGTCTGGATCGTCGGTGATCAACACGACTTGCGAAGACGTATCGTGTTCGGCCTGGCTCAGCAGGTCGGCGGCAATCCAGGCCGGATTGTTTTGGGCGTCGGCGACGACCAAAATCTCCGAAGGTCCGGCGATCGAATCGATGCCCACCGTGCCGAAGACCCTGCGTTTGGCGGCGGCGACATAGTCGTTGCCGGGGCCGACGATGAGATCGACGCGCGCGATGCTTTCGGTTCCATAGGCCAGTGCGGCGATCGCCTGGGCGCCGCCGATCCGGTAAATCTCGCTTACCCCAGCGATCTGCGCGGCGGCGAGCACCAGCGGGTTGGGCTGGCCGTCGGGTGTGGGCACGGCCATGACCATCCGTTCGACCCCGGCCAGCCGGGCGGGGATGGCATTCATCAAGACCGAGCTCGGATAGGCCGCGGTGCCGCCGGGCACGTAGAGGCCGGCAGCGGCGATCGCCGTCCAGCGGGCGCCCAGGGTGATCCCCTCGGCATCGCTGTAGCTATAATCCTGCGGCACCTGATGGCGGTGATATTCCTCGATGCGGCCAGCAGCGAAGCGTAGGGCGGCGACCGCGTCAGGGTCGGCAGCCGCGCCCGCCGCCTCGATTTCGCTTGCGTCGATGCGCAATGTCCGGGCGCTCAGATCGAGGCGGTCGAAGCGTTTGGTGTAGTCGATCAGGGCGGCATCGCCGCGGGCGCGCACGTCTGCGATGATCTCGGCCACCACCTGATCCACGTCGGAAGCAACCGCGCGGCGCGTATCGGCAAACGCCGCGAAGCGGGCCGCGAAATCGCTGTCCTTGCTATCGAGCCTAAGCGGCATTGCCGGCGTCCTTCACCGCAACCCGAAAGCGCTCGATCAGGGCGCCGATCTCGTCGGGCCGGGTCTTGAGCGCGGCCCGGTTGACGATCAGGCGCGAACTGATTTCGGCGATCAACTCGACCTCGACGAGACCGTTGGCTTTTAGCGTCTGGCCGGTCGAAACTAAATCGACGATGCGTCGGCACAAGCCCAACCGCGGCGCCAACTCCATCGCCCCATTGAGCTTGATGCATTCGGCCTGCACCCCGCGCCGGGCGAAATGGCGACGTGTAATCCCGGGATACTTGGTCGCCACGCGGACATGGCTCCAGCGGCCGGGATCGTCGCTCTCGACCATCTCCGCCGGCTCGGCAACGACAAGACGGCAATGGCCGATGTTCAGATCGAGGGGCGAGTAGAGCTCGGGAAAATCGAACTCCATCAGCACGTCGTTGCCGGCAACACCAAGCTGGGCGGCGCCGAAGGCAACGAAGGTGGCGACATCGAAGCTGCGTACCCGGATGACGCTGAGCGCCTCATTGTTCGTGGCGAATTGCAGCGAGCGGTCTTGCTGGTCGTCGAAGGCGGGTTCGGGCACAATGCCGGCGCCACGGACCAGCGGCATGACCTCGCCGAGGATGCGGCCCTTTGGCAGGGCGAGCACGATGGGTTCATTGGACGGCACGGCGCTACTCCAAACTCGTCTGACAGGCAGGCCAAGAAAAAGCGGGGATCAGTCCGGCTCATCGATTGGATGGCTCGGGCGGGCCGCGGCCGGCCAGGGCTCGCCCAGATCGCGCATATGGCAGGCCAGCTTATCGGCCTCGATGCGAACCTCCGCGCCGCCAGCGAAGATCAGCCGCACGCCGCCCTCGTCTTCGCGTACGGTCAGCAACTCCAGATACTGGCTGCGGTCGCGCAAGTCCATCCCCCTGACCTTGACCGCTTCGACGCCTTCGAAGGCGACGCCGCAATTGACCCGTTCGGAACCCTCGCCGGCCTCCCAGCGGAAGCGGTTGGCGACCATAACGAAGAGCCTGTCGGCGGCCATGTATTTCATGTCCGTGAGAGCGATCACCGCGTCCTGCAAGACCGTGGCGATAATCTTGAGGTCCTCGGCATCGGCCGCCCTGAGGCTGAGACCGACGTTCAGTTCTTCGCGCTGATCCTTTTGATGTCCGCGCCGCATGCCGCCAGCTTCTCCTCCAGGCGCTCGTAACCTCGATCAAGATGATATACGCGATTGACGGTGGTCTCGCCAGACGCGATCAGGCCGGCGATGACCAGCGAAACCGACGCGCGCAGGTCGGTTGCCATGACCTCGGCGCCGTTCAGTCCTTCGACCCCGCGCACCATCGCCGTACCCCCATGGACGTTGATGTCGGCTCCCATGCGGGCGAGTTCAGGTACATGCATGAAGCGGTTCTCGAAGATGTTCTCGGTTACCATCGAGGCCCCCTTGGCCGTCGTCATCAGAGCCATGAACTGGGCCTGCAGGTCGGTTGGAAAGCCGGGATAGGGCTCGGTCTTGATATCGACCCCGACCAGCTCGGTCTGGGAGCGCTTGACGCTAAAGCCGCGCGGCGTGCGCTTAAACTGAACGCCGGAAAAGGCCAGCGCCTCGGTCAGCGCGCCCAAATGATCGGTACGCGCGCCGATCAATTCGATTTCGCCGCCGGTTACCGCCGCGGCCATGGCGAAGGTACCCGCCTCGATGCGGTCGGCAACGACCTCGTGCTCGGCGGGACCCAGCCTGTCGACCCCCTGCACGGTTATCGCGTTGCTGCCGATGCCCTCGATCCTCGCCCCCATCCGCACCAGGCAGTCGGCGAGATCGATGACCTCGGGCTCCCTCGCGGCGTTCTCGATCACGCTCTCACCCTTGGCCAGACACGCCGCCATCAACAGGTTTTCGGTTGCGCCGACCGAAACATGGGGGAAGGTCA
The DNA here is from genome assembly GCA_027295145.1 of Alphaproteobacteria bacterium. Taxonomy (GTDB): domain Bacteria; phylum Pseudomonadota; class Alphaproteobacteria; order JAPULJ01; family JAPULJ01; genus JAPULJ01. The sequence continues at coordinate 5,081 of JAPULJ010000567.1, forward strand.
CGCGGCCACCTTTCAACCCCTTGGGCGCCTTGGCATGGATATAACCGGCCTCAATCTCGATCTGCGCGCCCAGCTGCTGCAGCCCTTTAAGGTGGAGATCGACCGGCCGCGTGCCGATGGCGCAGCCGCCGGGAAGGGAAACCGTGGCGACGTGCTCGCGCGCCAGGAGCGGACCCAGCACCAACACCGAGGCGCGCATCTGGCGCACCAATTCATAGGGCGCCGTGGTGTCGGTGATCTTCGCGGCAGTATAGGTTACGGTGCCGCCGACCGCCTCGTCACCGTCATCGCTGGCGGCGGGCTTCACTTCGACCCCGTGCTGGATCAGCAGTTTGGACAGTGTCTGGATATCGGCGAGGCGCGGTAGGCGCGAGAGGGTCAGACTGCCATCGGTCAGCAGGCAGGCGGCCAGCAGCGGCAGCGCCGCGTTCTTGGCGCCGCTAATCTCGATCGAGCCCATTAGTGGGCCCCCCCCGCGAACGCGAATACTGTCCATGACCGGCGACCTTTCGAACGCGGCGTAAGCCGAAGATTACATGTACTGGCGGCGGATTCCGCTACTGCCCAAGAATGCTTGTACTTGAAGCGTAAGCCTGCCTCAAGCGGATCGGCTGCCGGAGCCCTTGCCCGTGGCGCCGGAAGTCGCACCAGTGCCCTCCTCCTCGCGGCCACGACGTTGAGCCTTGCGCCGCTTGAGGTTCTCGCGCAGAGCATTGGCTTGCCGCGCCTCGCGATCCTGCGCCGCGATCCTGCCGCGCTCGGAACGGGCCGGTTGCTTTTTGTCCTCGCGCCCGCTCATCGTCGGCGGCTCCACATCTGGACATCAGAACCCAAAGGGTGGCGCGCGGCGCGCTCCCGGTCAAGCCAACGAGCTGGCGTTGGCCCTGTTCATTGCAGCAGACCTTGCACAGTTTGAGCGAAGGCCTACATCCCAAGCCAACGCCCATTTGTTGCGGGACGCCAGCCCCTGTGGCAATGTCCCGCCCCATAAAGCCGCCGTAGCTCAGGGGTAGAGCGCGCCCTTGGTAAGGGCGAGGTCGAAAGTTCGATTCTTTCCGGCGGCACCATTTTTCCCCTTGCAGATCAATAAGTTAAGGCCCTCTTTGCGGGGGTCTACTATGCACCGTCATGCGGGACACTGCGTGAACATGCGCCACAAACGCGGGGAAAACGCGGGGAAATCGCGAGGAAGACGTTCTTGCCCCGCTCACGGGTTGACGGGCGACGATGACCGGCAAGCGCAGCCAAGATTTACGCCATGCGGGATATCAAAGTCCGCATGCGGACTTTTGTGGTGCGAAGCACGGCGCGCGCGATGGAAAGGGTTACCGGAAAAAGAAGCCGTGGCGGCGCACTTGCGAGGGGCCGGGGTGCGAAGTCGTTTACGAGACCCAGTACGCCCGGTCGCGGTTTTGCTCG
>JAPULJ010000568.1 GCA_027295145.1 Alphaproteobacteria bacterium
TGCCACCACCGCGAGGGAGCCGGCGACAATATTACCGTCGACCCGGTCTTCCTAATCGTGGACTCGAGCGCCATTCAGGCCAATGCCTTCGGCGGTGCAGGCGGCAAGGTAAGGAACTAACCCGCACCCGTGTAGGTCCACAGGCCAGAAAATGGGTCCTTCGGCGGACCCTGCAGCTGATAGCCAGGTGTTCAATGCCGTTACCGCAAGTTTATGTCGTCGGTTCGCCGATCGGGCACTTAGATTAGTCTGATCACCTGCCACTTGGCTTCCGTACTGCCCTCGATGTCCGGTGGGTGGTGCTGAGGTTGGTGTAGCATGCGAGTTGTTGTACGTCCCTGAGAGATCCGCCTGCCTCGACAATCTTCTGGGTCGTCCGGGTAATGAAGGTACGGCGGCCGCCATGGGAGGAATAGCCGATCGGGCCGAGACCGCGCTAGAGCCGGTGGAACCGGACAGCGATCGATGCTGCGCTCTTTCTTCTGCCGCGCTCCGAAAAAACCACGGGCCGTTCAGGACGTATCTTGTCTCCTTCTGACCTTCTTTCATGGGTCACCAACCTCTCGTGGATGGCCTGACGCATTGGAATAGTCCGACCCCCGCCCTTGGGAGTTACGCAGAAACGAGCCAAATATCCGAGCGGGGAAATAACGGGGCATTCCAAGATTGAGAAAACCAGCGCCTGGGTTTTCCGATGACAGCCTGGAGGGACAATCGGAACGCCAACTAATGCTGTGCGAGCGTAAGCAGGTGTTGCGGCAATAGCAGCAGTTTCAGCGGCCTGGCCGAACGGCGCTGCCGCCCGGGAGGCGCCAAGATCTTGCTCACAGCCGCCAAAGCCGAAATACAGCCGAAAGCTATACTTATTTAAGAAATTATCATGTAATTTATTGAATTTTTACTGCTTTTATTTACTGTTTGAACACGAATTATATAATATTATGTACAATTACTGTAAGTACCTAACGCCTTATATATCAGAGAATACTGGCTATAAGGTGTGACGGCGGCGGTCCAAGCCGTGGTTGGAATCTTCTGTTGAGGTAAGCATGACCGCTACACGGGGCTCGCCGAGTGCCAGCATCCAATGCAGTGTTAATCAGCCCCAATCCCAAGATCGGTCGCACATCATTGTTCTCGGTAACGAGAAAGGTGGCTCTGGTAAGTCGACCATGGCCGCCCACCTGATCGTTGCGCTGTTGAAGCGCGGATTCAAGGTTGGCAGCCTCGATCTCGACGCGCGCCAGGGGACGTTGTCGCGCCTGTTGGAGAACCGCGCCGGTTACGCTGAGCGCACGGGCCTACACCTGGATCAGCCGGAGCACCGCCGGGTTCACCGATCCGAGTCGAGCGCGCGCAGCGTGGCAGACTGGCAGGAAAAGCGGGCGCTCGATCGAGCGCTCGAGGATCTCGCGGACTGCGACTACATTGTCATCGACACGCCCGGTAGCGATAGTTTTCTCGCGCGCGCAGGACAAGCCTGCGCCAACGTGCTGATCACACCCATAAACGACAGCTTGCTGGACCTGGACCTCTTGGCCCGGATCGATCCGGAAGGACGCAGGATTCTCTCGCCCAGCGTGTACAGCCAAATGATTTGGGAGCAGCGCCAGGAGCGGGCAAGCAATGGCCTGCCTCCCATGGACTGGATCGTCATACGCAACCGTCTGAGTCACATTGACGCGCACAACAAGCGTGAGATCGGCCGCCTATTGGGACTGCTGAGCGATCGCATCCACTGCCGCTTGGCGCCCGGCTTCGGAGAGAGGGTCGTCTTTCGTGAGCTGTTTCTAAAGGGGCTGACGCTGCTCGACCTGCGCGAGGACGCTTCAGATATCACGTTAAACATGAGTCACGTGGCAGCGCGCCAGGAGGTTCGCGCGCTCCTGCAGGCAATTTCCTTGCCTTTGAACAAAAACCCAATTTCGAAAGAATCGGCGCACGGCAGTGCTGTCCCTGCCTCGCTTGACGGTAATTGCCGCTCGGACACTGGATCCATCTCTGAGCAGCCTGGAATTCCTCAGCAACGCGAACCGGCGCCCATCCTCGTGGCGGGGGCGAACGGTGATATGCCACGGGGGCGTTGTCACATAAACTTAGTCCCCATTATTCATGGCGGCTACCGGGATTGAACGAGACGTTTCTAGCGCACGACACCTTTTGTGCGCCCAATGTCAGTTCTTCTGCCGAGAAGCTATGTGATCTTGGTAGCGTTCGTATTCACCTTCGGCCTGGGCGTGATCGTATTCAAGCCGGTGAATAATTTCTTCCAGTTGAACTTTTTCTTCCACAAGCTGTTTAAGCTCGACGGCGATTGCCACACGCTCTGGTGTTTCGGTATCCGACGAGACCAGGAGCGCCGTCCTTTCTGCCAGAAGGTATTCGATCTCCTGAGCACGCTTCTTGCTACGATGGATCCGTTTTTGAATCTTTTTGAGAGCAGTGTGTCGCTTGTAGAGTCCGTAACCATCGGCATGAGCGGTCAGAAACGCATCTTCGAGCCTGGCGGGACAGATGCCGGAGTATTGATAGCCCTGCGTACCGAGGCGATAGCCGTTATAAGGACTACAGAAATGTGACAAGCCTTCGGCACGGCCGGCCAAATAGGCATCAAAATCAGCAGTAATGCCGTGATCGGCACATGACTTGCGACGTTCGCCGAAGTATCCCGGGCTTTGCCCTTGCTCACCGTCTTCAATCCCGATGGCCCGCCAGTCCGCTGTGCGGCATTCTGACGCGTCCATGCCTGCACATGCGCTCAGCGCCAGTAAGAACAATGTCCCAATAGACCATCGCATGACCGATTCCTCTCTAGACCTAACAATATCGCTGCACTGTTTAATAGCGGCCTAACCGACAGAAATATTTATCTGACGGAACTTATAGGTCGGCTCCGGAGGATGGTCGAAAGCTCAATCTCGCCAAAGGATGACATCCAAAGCCGTGGCGAGGATGCTGCCCTCGAGGCCGGGTGGCAGACATCGCGTCTCGAACGTCGTTTTGACACGACGCTTTGAAACCTCGCTAAGACCGCCGCTAT
>JAPULJ010000569.1 GCA_027295145.1 Alphaproteobacteria bacterium
TGTCGCAAAACGGGTTGATTTTTTTGCGGCGTGAGTGGTGGATTTTGTGGGGACTTCGACTCAAGCATGTGCATCTGGCACGTAATATGACAGCGTAACCCCACGAAATCATTACATTCCGCACCTCTGTATTTTCCGCCAGACAGGCTCGATTCCCGTTGGGGCCACCCGCTGTTCCCAGCCCCCTCTTCCCTGATTGACAGCCCAACCCTGCAACTCCCAGCCCCCCTGTAGACCCTCTCTCAGTAGAGAGTGGGATCGAGTGAAATCAGTCGGTCGGGTAGGCGTTCTAACGCGCCAGCCCGCGTGGGCATCACGGCCTGCGGAGACGCGATCAGTGACCGTGTTGAAGAGCGAAGCTGTGCAGCGCCGTGGCGTCGAGAAAAGTGAACTCGACCCGGCCCAGACGCAGGGTGTCGCCAGACTTGAGGTTCGTGGGCGGCCCCTCGCCGCGGGTCGGCACCTTGGCGCCGTTTACCCTGGTTCCGTTGGTGGAGCCGCTGTCGAGAATCTGAAAGGTCCCGTTCGCATCCTGCTTCAGGAAGGCGTGAAAGCGCGAAACGCTGATGTCGGAGATCACGATGTCGTTGTTCGACGTACGTCCCACGGTCACCAGGTGCGTGACGGACTCGCTGCCACGGCGCACGGGGAAAGCCACCAACGAGACGCTGCCGGTGATCTCGGAGACCTCGTCGGCGAGCGAGAGCACCCCCACCATGGTGGCGGCCGGGCCAACGGGCGGACCCACTCCCGCGGCCGTCACCAACAAGAAGGCACTGCCGTGGCGATCCCCGAACTCCTCGGGCGAGAGCGACTGGGCGTCCTCGACGTACACCTCGATGGGAAGCCCCGTACCGCGCCGGTTTTCACTCCCTTGTTGCGTCACGCCGAACCCTCTTCTACCTCGCGGGCCACCCAATCGGATATCGAGTCGGCAGGAGCGGGGGCGGGCTTGAGGCTCTGCTGGCCTGTGCGTAGATCGTGGCGTGAGTTCAGGCGGTCAGGAGGCTGTCAATGGCACTAACCGTTGGTGCATTGGATTGTGCGCCCAGACATTGTACGGAGCGCGCGGCAGCTGCCTGGGCGTAGACCAGGGCATCTTCCAGTTGCAGATCGCGACACAAGGCGGCCGCCAAATTGCCATTGAAGAAATCACCGGCGGCGCTGGTATCGACGCGGCTCAAGGCCCGTGGCAAATGAAATTATTGCTATAGACCGTATTCCAGTCGTGGGCGCCGAATTCCAGCAAGTTTGTCAACGCCGTGCATTGGTTCAGGTCGTCGCGCAGAAAGATTTCAAACCACAACAGTGACGCCTTCCCAAACACTCCAAAACCCCGTCGGCAGACCGGGTTGCAATGGGTGCCTCCAACCAGTTCGGCCTGTGCGCCCCCCGGCATTTCCGACAAGATGACGCCATCGAGCACTGCTGAGAATGAGGCGGTCGGCGTAATCTCGTCTCGATCGCCAGCCAGGAGTAGGATCTGATCGTTCTGGTTTTGCGCCTTGACGTAGCTCGGTCCGTACGGGTTCATCGCGACGACCGTGGTGATCTGCGTATACCCGGCGCCATCTCTGAGGATGCCATCGCCGGCTTTCAGTGCCGCACCGCCGCCCTGGCTATGGCCGGACAGGCCGATCTTCGAGGTATCGACAGCATGATAGTAATCGCTGGCCGGATCATGGCTCTCATCGATGAGCCATTGCAGGCATTGCAGAATATCCGGTGCCCGCGCTGACCACTGGTTGGCCGCAATGACCAGGAAGTCGCCGGCTTCGGCCCAGAAATGCAGGCCGCTCACGTAATGTTCCACCGCGTCCGCGCCAAAGACATCACCCTGCCCCCAGCCGTTGGTCCAGCCGATCACCGGGAAACCGCCATCCGGTATCGCTGCAGGCCTACTGTCGCCGTGCCATGGCCGAATGACCGTGCAATCGAGCCGGTGATTGCCTTGCGAATAGCCGATGATCGGATCGTCCCTGGATGTCTGGGCCCAGACAACAACAGGGACTGTCAGTAAAAATAATACGAACGTTAACTTGATGATTGGTGTTGATCTCATATGAACCGCCGCTGTTGTAGTCGTTACTTGATTTTGTCAGCAGAGAATCCAAGGGATCATTTGCTGCCGGACTGATCGCCATGATAGCCGTTTCGCAGGGCCTGCGATTCTGCAAGGCCGAGCCCGAAGAGCAACTACTTCGCGATTTCCGGTTTGAACCCGAGGCGATACTGGAAGGATAGGAGACGTTAGACGGCGTGTGACTGTGGCCGCCGCCGAAATAAGTGGTAGCCAACGAGCAGCACTGCCCACGATGCCGCGATGGAAAAAACGGCATGGCTGAGCCGGCTGTCGGGCCAAATGTCAAGCGCTGCGAGAATCGCCACGTCTTGGACGATTGCCAGCACGGGCACGACCAGCCCAGCCCGCCAGACGAGACGGCCGGATCGTGCGAAGTTCAGCAGCACACCACACGAAAATCCGAAGAGGAGGAAGACCGCCAGGAGGACGTCTGGCCCTCCGCCTGGTTCGGTAAGAAAGAGCTGGATCATGGGGGTTGGAGCGAGCAAGAAACAGCCGCAGATCAGCGCCAGTACGCGAGCGGCAATTTTGAGACCGGGCGAGTCCATCAAGCAGCGTAGCGGCCGAACGTCCCGCCCACCCAGGCTCGCCATGCTGCCTTGTATATCGCTTCCCTCGACCCACGGTCGGTGCGAAGCTGGGATTTACCCGGGGAGATCGTTGCTGCCTTAGGCCCCGAGCCTGCGCGTTAGATGGATCCCCCGCCCTCTTTGCCCATGCCGTGGAGTATCTGAGGCCCAAGAGCCTGCATCTACAAGGTCGGTAGGCAACGGTTCAGGGTCAGGGGACCCGGGTGAGATAGTAACACCATGGAGGGGTTGAATGAAGAAGCAAGCGCTGGTCGGAATCGATGTAAGCGCTCGTTCTCTGGATGTCGCAGTGGAGCGAGGAAAGGCCTCGCGACAGGACTGGGTCTTCGAGAACACAGCCGAAGGACATCGAAAGCTCGCCAAGAGGCTGACTCGCGGTGGAATGCGAGTTCGCATCTGTCTTGAGGCAACGGGCGTCTATCACCTCGATCTCAGCCTGGCACTCCATGCCACGAATGGAATCGAGATCATGGTCGTCAATCCGCGGGCAGCGAAGGACTTCGCTCGAGCTCAGTTGCAGCGTTCCAAGACAGATCGTGTCGACGCCCGCTCTCTCCTCGAGTTCAACCGGCGCATGGAGTTCGTTCCATGGCAACCTCCGTCTCGCACGATCTTGGCCTTACGTGCTCTCTCGAGGCGAATCCAGGCACTCTTGGTCAACCGAGCCCAGGAGAAGAATCGACTCCATGCGGACGAGGTCGTCGCGGATACGACGCCTGCCATCCAAGAGAGCATCGAGCGGCACATCCAATCGATCAACGACGAGATCGCCGCGCTGACCCAGG
>JAPULJ010000057.1 GCA_027295145.1 Alphaproteobacteria bacterium
GTCGACGACCGCGCGGTGGCCGCGATGGACGCCGTCGAAATTGCCGATCGCGACGACAGCGCCGCGGTCTTCATCCTTCAGTCCGGTAAAGTGCCGAAAAATACGCATGCTTCGTCGCCGCGGCCGATCTGGAGCGCTCTAAGGTGAAACGCTAAATTATATGCTGTCCAGTCTTGGGCAAGGGTTTTCGGGCGCGATGGATCGCGGTTACGCTGGCGCGTCCCTGGACGGCACCTTGACCAGCGCTTCGCCCTCGACCACCACTTCCTCGCCGACGGTACAAATGGTCGACAGCCGCAGGCGCTGTTTGTCGTAGGTGATCTCCTCGATGGTCACCCGCGCCAGTACCGAATCGCCGGCTCGCACGGGGGCGTTCCAGCGGATGCTTTGGGACATGTAAATACATCCCGGACCCGGCAGTTTGGTCCCAATCACTGCCGAGATGAAACTGGCGGTCAGCATCCCGTGGGCGACCCGTCCCTCGAAATGGGTGCCGTCGGCAAATTCCGAGGACAGGTGCAGGGGATTGGTGTCGCCCGAGATCCCGGCGAATAACACGATGTCGGCGTCGGTCACGGTACGCGCGTAAACCGCTGTCATGCCGACTTCGATATCCTCAAGGTATAACCCGTGGAGCTCGGCGTTGACAGAAGCGGCGCTGTCTTTCACCGGTGCGACTTTTGCGTCCATCTTCCGTGATCCTGTTTGTTGCGGTGCAGCAGAAATTGTGCGGCGCACTCTATCCGAGCCGGCTGGGCCCGGCAAGCCTGCGCCCGAGCATCGATCTCTTTAGTTAACGTGGGATTAATTTCGCCGTTACCCTTCGCGGATCAGCGTGCCGACGCCGTGGGCGGTGAATATTTCGAGGAGCATTGCGTGCGGCACCCTTCCGTCCATGATGACCGCCGCCTCGACGTCGGCCTCAACCGCCTCGATGCAGGTCTCGACCTTGGGGATCATGCCGCCGGTGATGGTGCCGTCAGCGATCAAGCTACGCGCTTTTTTGGTCGTCATCTCGGCAATCAACTCGCCTTTCTTGTCGAGGACGCCGGCGACGTCGGTCAGAAGGAAGAAACGCGCCGCGCCGACCGCGCTGGCGATGGCGCCGGCGACGGTGTCGGCGTTGATGTTGTAGGTCTCGCCCTTGGCGCCGGCGCCGATCGGCGCGACCACTGGGATAATGCCGGAATCGGCGAGACGGTTCAGGATGTCAGGGTTGATTTTTTCGGGCTCGCCGACGAATCCGAGATCGAGGATCTTCTCGATATTCGAATCCGGGTCGCGCTTGGTGCGGCGCAGCTTGCGGGCGAGGATCAGCGCGCCGTCCTTGCCCGACAGGCCGACCGCCGAGCCGCCCGAGGCGTTGATTGCGTGCACGATTTGTTTGTTGATCGAGCCGGACAGCACCATCTCGACGATCTCGACCGTTGCCTTGTCGGTGACGCGCAGCCCGTCGACGAACTCGCTCTTGATCTTCAAGCGTTCGAGCATCTCGCCAATCTGCGGGCCGCCGCCATGGACCACAACCGGATCGATGCCGGCATGCTTCAGCAGCCCGATATCGTTGGCGAAATTTTTGGCCAGCTTGGCGTCGCCCATGGCATGCCCGCCATACTTGATGACGAAGCACGTCCCGTCGTAGTGGCGCATATAGGGCAGCGCCTCGGTCAGCACGCGGCCGACCCAGATCCAGTGCTTGGCTTCCTTGATACTGCGAACGGTCATGAGCCGGGCACTCTATCGGATCGCGCTGGAGCGCGTCCAGTTCGGTTGGCAATCATCAAGAAAGTTTGCCTGGGGCCGCCAGCATGGCAAGCCCGGCGCGCAATTCGGCGATGCCCGTTCTCTTGACGGCACTGGTGACAGCCAGCACAGGGTGGGCGGCGACGTGGCCGGTGATTTCAGCCGTGGTCCGCGCGATGCAGGTTTCAAGCGCCGGCGCCTTGACCTTATCGGCCTTGGTCAGCACCGTTTGGTAGACGACGGCGGCAGTATCGAGGAGTTCCATGATCGCGCGGTCGCTGTCCTTGATGCCGTGACGGGCATCGATGAGAAGGCATAGCCGACGCAGGCTGGTCCGCCCGGCGAGGTAGTCGTGCACCAATACGGTCCAGCCTCTGACTTGGGTTTTGGGCGCCTTGGCGTAGCCGTAGCCTGGCAGATCGGCCAGCATCAACCGCCCGCCGAGGTCGAAGAAATTGATCTCGCGGGTGCGTCCGGGGGTGTTCGATGTCCGTGCCAGACGCTTGCGCCCGGTCAGCGCGTTGAGCAGACTCGACTTGCCGACATTCGAGCGCCCGGCAAAGGCGATTTCCGGCAGATCGTCCGGCGGCATGCCGTCTAGCGCCACGACGCCTTTTAGGAACGTGCATTCTTTGGCGAACAAAAGCCGACCGGCCTCTAGAGCGGCTTCGTCGAGTGGCGGTTCTTCGAACTTCGGCTTTTCAAACTCCGGTGGGCCGCCGTGGCCGCCCGCCGGCTCGCTCACGACCCGCTCCGCCTTCGGCGGGAGCGGGGGGCTCGCCCGGGGCGGACCTTCTTCCTCTGTTCCCCGCCGGGATTATGCTTGGATGGGCCGGTGGCGTGGGCCTTCTTGGGTGGCCCGCCGCCGGTCGGCGCAGTGGCCTGGCTCAAAGTGCCGTGGCGCTTCATGATGATCCATTGCTGGGTCATCGACAGAAGGTTGTTCCAGGTCCAGTAAATCACAAGACCGGCGGCGAAAGGCGCCAGGATGAAGGTGAAGACGATCGGCAGCATCATGAAGATGCGCGCCTGCATGGGGTCGGGTGGCGCAGGGTTCAGTCGCTGCTGCAGGAACATCGAAATTCCCATCAGCAGCGGCCAGATGCCGATACTGATCATGCCGACCATCCCCGTCATCGGCGCATCGAACGGCAACAGGCCGAAGAGGTTCAGGACGGAAGTCGGATCGCGCGCCGAGAGATCCTGGACCCAGCCGAAGAAGGGCGCGTGGCGCATCTCGATATTTACCAGCAACACCTTGTAGAGCGCGAAGAACACGGGGATCTGGATCAGCATCGGCCAGCAACCGGCCATCGGGTTGACCTTTTCGCGTTTGTAGAGCTCCATCATTTCTTTGTTTTGGAGCTCTTTCTGGTCCTTAAAGCGCTCCTTGATCTGCTTCATCTTGGGCGTCAGCGCTTTCATCTTGGCCATCGCCCGGTAGGATTTGTTGGCTAGCGGGAAGAACAGTATTTTGATAGCGATGGTTAGCAGCAGGATCGAAACGCCGAAGTTGCCGACCATAGAGTGCAGCCAGATCAGCACCAGGAAGATCGGTTTGGTCAGGAAGTAGAACCAGCCGAAATCGATGGCCAAATCGAACTGGGTCAGGCCCGGCTTGTCGGCATAGGCATCGATGACTTTGATTTCCTTGGCTCCGGCGAAGAGGTAGGTGATCGCGCTGGCCGTTCCCCGAGGCGCGATGCGCTGCCCTGGCTGAAGGATATCGACCTGCCACTTGTCGAGCTGGGCGAGCTTGCGATGGCCGAAACCGGCCTTGACCTTTATGTTCTGGACGGGCGCCAAGGCAACAAGCCAATAGCGGTCTGTGATGCCGATCCAGCCGCCGACGCTGGTCTTGTTGATCCGTTTTTTATCCCGCAGATCGTCCCAACTGATCTCTTCGAGTGAACCGCCATTGCTCGCCTTCTTGCGAAAGACCCCGTAAGGCCCCTCGTGGAGCACATACCAGCCCGAGGTTGTGACCTCGCCAGAGCGCGCGATCACGGCGTAGGGGAAGAGTTCGACCGTCCGGTTCCCCGAATTGACGATCTTCTGGGTAACGGTGATCAAGTAGTTCTTGTCGATCGCGTAAGTGCGCTCGAAGCGCAACCCTTGGCCGTTGTCCCAGCGAAGGGTCACCGGCTGACCGGGTCTGAGCTCGCTGCGATCTGCTGCCCAGAGCGTTTTATCACTGGGCAGGGAAATTCTTTTTTGACTGGCAACCCAGCCATATTCGACAAAGTAGGCGTTGTCGGCGCCAACCGGTTGCAGCAGGTCGACCTTGGCGCTGTTCATGTCGAGCTCGGAGCGGTAGCCGAGCATTGTCAAATCGTCGAGTTTGGCGCCGAGGAGCGCGATCGAACCTCTCAGGCGTGGCGTCACGATGCGCACCCGTTGCGACTTCTTGAGCAACGCCTCGCGGTTGGTGCCGGGCGCGGCGACGGTCCCGGGAACCACCGGTGCGCGACCGCCGCCTTGGACCTGTGGAATGGAGGCTTGCGGCTTTGCCGTACTTCCTGGGGCCAGGGGTTTGACCGCGCCGGCGGAGGGCGCTTGCGGGGCCCGACCACTCACTGTCGAGCCGGAGGTCTTCGGCCCGCCCGCAGATTGCGGCGACGGTGCCTGCGGTTTCGGTTTGTCGACGAAGAGAAACTGAAAGCCGAGGACGATGACGATCGAGATGACAATCGCCATCAGAAGGTTCTTTTGGTCGGACATTCAGCTTGTTCCTTGTATCGGGCGTCGCCGGCCACCCGGCTTTCTTTTTGTTGGGCGCCGCCGGTCGCCAGGCGTCTCTTGCCCCGGTGTCGCAGGCAAGGGCGCTGGTGCGTCCGGAGAATGATCGTGGCTCTTGCAAGCGATCCCGGGGACCGGATCGTAGCCGTGTCCGCCCCAGGGGTTGCACCGGGCTATGCGCCACAGGGCGAGCCAGCCGCCGCGCACCGGCCCATGTACCCGAAGCGCCTCGTTAGCGTATTGGGAGCAGGTTGGAAGGAAGCGGCAGGTCGGCGGGAACATCGGCGAAATGAGATACTGATAGACCCTAATCAGGCCCAACAAGACGAGCCCAACCGGCATCAATGCCACCCTGACCGCATATCGAAAAGCCTTAGTCATGCTCCTTAACTCCGACTGCTCTCGGATCGCAGCGCGCCGACGCGCCGCAGTGCGGTCTTGAGGTCGGCGAGAAGATCGGCATAGCACCGTGTCAGCGTTGCTCCCCGCGCGATAATCACATAGTCGATGCCCGGCGCGGCGCAAGCCGGCATGACCTCATTTACTGCCGCTCGCAACCGCCGTTTGGCCCGATTGCGGGCCACTGCGTTGCCAATCTTGCGGCTGGCAGTGAAGCCGATCCGCACTTCGGCGTCGTCACAATTGGCGTCGTGCGTTTTGTCACTGTCACCGGCGGCTTCGCGCGCTTTGTCTCTGTTATCGGCGGCTTCGCGCGCTTTGTCTCTGTCACCGGCGGCTTCGCGCGCCTGGAGCACAAGCCCCGGCGCGGCCCATTTCCGGCGTCCTCGTGCGACCCGCAGGAACTCCCGCCGCCGCCTCAGGCGCCCGATCGGAGCGTCCATGATTCAGGCGGAGAGGCGCTTGCGCCCCTTGGCCCGGCGCCGCGCCAAAACCCTGCGGCCAGCGACGCTGGACATGCGCGCGCGGAAGCCATGACGGCGCTTGCGGACGAGCACGCTCGGCTGGTAGGTGCGTTTCACGAATAACGTCCTTGAATGAGAATAAGAGATCGCCTCGGAGTGTGGCCGGTCATATACGAACTGCCCTAGCGTGAGTCAATGCGGGGATAGGGCAAAAACACAGCGAGGACGCGCCGAAATCAGAACGACGGTGGGCCGATCGGTGCGGACAATCGGCCGCTAACGAAGCCTCACGGGACCGTCATACGATTTTGACTGGCGTGACGGCGACGCACGCATAGCTTAGTCTGCTCGATGCCGCCCCGCCGATACGGCCGATCTGCGTGGCGCCGGTGTTGCGATTTTTCTCTTGGATGTGGAAAAAACGGGACAGGGAGATGACCGATAAACCGGAGAACAAGGCGGACAGCGCCCACCCGCCTGCGGCCAGCAAATCGCCATCGGAGAAACCGGTCGGCAACCACGATGCCCGCCGTTTCAGCTTTGCCCGGCTGATCCCGTTGCTCATCCTGATGGCAGGCCTGATCGCTTTCTTTGCCTTCGGTCTCGACGACTATCTCGGCTTTGGTGCGCTCAAGCGGCACCGCGCGGCGATCGACGGTTGGGTGATGAGTAACGGCGCCCTGGCGGCGCTCGTCTTTCTGCTCGGCTACGCCGTGATGATCGCCTTCTCGCTGCCTGGCGGGGCCGTGACGACGATCTTCGGGGGTTTTCTATTCGGCACGTTTGTGGCCGGCGGCCTTGTTGTTTTCGGCGCCACGATCGGCGCCACCTGCCTCTTCCTCGCCGCGCGAACCGGTCTCGGCGAGCCCCTTCGCCGCCGCGCTGGTCCCGGCCTCAAGCGGATGGAGGTGGGGTTTCGCGAGAACGCCCTCAGCTACCTTCTGGTTCTGCGACTGGTTCCGCTCTTTCCTTTCTGGCTGGTCAATCTGGTGCCGGCTTTCCTCGGCGTGAAATTACGCACTTATGTCATCGGAACTTTCTTCGGCATCATCCCAGGCACCCTCGTCTACGCCAGTATCGGCAACGGATTGGGCAGCGTCCTCGATCAGGGCAGGACCCCCGATCTAGGGATCATATTCAGGGTCGACATCCTGGTCCCGCTGATCGGCCTGGCGGTGCTCGCCCTGATCCCGGTCGGCTACAAATGGTATCAAGCGAGGAAATCACACAATAGCTGAGGCGGAGCGAGGATAGGGGCCGGGCGATCAACAGCGCCCACCGCCTATCACGAATATACGGCTTCTCACAGAAAATTGATTGTAATTGATTCTACCGTGGGCGCCTCGCGCCCTAAGTTTGGCCCCGGGAGTGGCACGGCGGAAACGCGCGCCGGACCGCGCCCGGGCCGATCCGACGATAAAACGGCGGACGGCGGAACCCAACACCAGGAGGCCTCAAAAGATGAGAAAGAAGACAATTGCTGCAATTTCGGTTGCCGCCCTTGCCGCAACGACGATTGCCCTTCCCGTGGCTGCCGCTGGCAGCGCCGACAATCCGGTCCAGATCGCTGCCTGTGCTGCCAAGAAGTGCGGTGCCTGTGGCGCCAAGAAGTGTGGTGCCTGTGGCGCCAAGAAGTGTGGTGCCTGTGGCGCCAAGAAGTGCGGCGCCTGTGGTGCCAAGAAGTGCGGTGCCTGTGGCGCCAAGAAGTGCGGCGCGAAGTAAGTACATATTTCATGGGACAGTTTTCCCGTTAACTTAATCGGCGGCGCGCCTGGGAAACTGGGCGCGCCGTCTGCTTTTCCTGCTGGAGACTAGGAGATCGGTCCGGGCCTGCCGGTTTATTGCGCTGGGCACGGTGTGTTCCCAACCTGTATGCACTATATTGCTTTACATGCCGGCGAAGAAACTCCGACTCCCGCCGTTGGTGCGCAGCCTATCGGCCAGGCTTCTGGTCTTGACCGTGTTTTTCGTCATGCTGGTCGAGGTCTTCGTCTATGCGCCGTCGGTCGCACGCTATCGCAAGGTCTACTTCGAAGAGCGCATCGCCGGCGCCCACCTGGCGACGCTGGCGCTTGAGGCTGCGCCGGACCACATGATCGGCCGCGCGCTGAAGAAGGAACTCCTCGATCACGCTCGCGCTTACGCCGTCGTCACCCGCCAGCCGGGCCAACGCAAGTTAATGCTGTTACGCGATATGCCGCCGAGGATCGACCGTGTCGTCGATATGCGCAAGGGCAGCTTCACAGGCTGGATCCTCGATGCGTTCGGGACGATGCTGCAAAGCAAGAACCGCATCCTGCGGGTCATTGGCCGCTCGCCTAAAGACTCAACAGTGCTGATCGAAGTGGTGCTCGACGAGACGCCCCTGCGCGCCGAATTGTACGATTATTCGCAACGCATTTTGGTACTGTCGCTGATTATATCGCTGGTGACCGCGATTTTGGTCTATTTCAGCCTGCATTGGCTGCTGGTCCGCCCCATGCGGCGGCTGACGACCAGCATGACCGAGTTTGCGGCCGCGCCGGAGAACCCGGAAAAAGTGATGGTGCCCTCGCGCCGTAGCGATGAAGTCGGCGTTGCCGAGCGCCAGCTACGGGCTATGCAGATGGGTCTGCGCGATGCCTTGCGCCAACGCGCGCGCCTCGCCGCAGTGGGTGAAGCGGTGGCCAAGATCAACCACGATCTGCGCAACATGCTGTCGACCGCCTCGCTGGTCTCGGACCGCCTCACCGACACGACCGACCCTGAGGTCAAACGGGTGACGCCGATGCTGGTGCGGGCGATCGATCGTGCGGTTGTGCTGTGCACCGATACCCTCGATTTCACCCGCAATGAGGCGATCGAGCCGAAAAAGATGAAACTCAAGCTGCGCGCGGTGATCGAGGATGTTGGCTCGGCGCTGCCGTTGGAAGTCGATGGTGGGTCGGCAAAATTCGATAACAAGGTGGAGCCCGATTTCGAGGTCATGGCCGATCGCGGCCAGCTGTTCCGGGCGCTCTCCAACCTCGGCGCCAACGCCCTGGAGGCAGGCGCCGGCGTGCTCGTGTTCTCGGCCTGCGCCAAAAACGGCAGCGTCAGTATAGATGTTAGCGACGATGGCCCCGGTCTGCCGAAGGTGGCGCGCGAGCATCTCTTCGAGCCCTTCTCCGGCTCGGCGCGCAGCGGCGGCACCGGCCTCGGTTTAGCCATCAGCCGCGAGCTGGCTCAGGCCCATGGCGGTGATCTGAAACTGGTCAGCAGCTCAGGCAAAGGGACGATATTCCGCATTGTCCTGCCGTTGGGGTAGTTTTGGGATATTGGTCCTCCAGCCCGCATCCACCTAGTTAGAAACTTCGTCGCCCAACATATTCTTTTTGTATTCTCAAACCAGATGTCCGCCAGAGACCGACCCGCTGCGGCGGCAACGGATATAAAGTGATTCCCCGGACCATTGTGCATTGCACCATTCTGCGCTAATCTGCCAACTTCGGGACTTCGCAAGCTTGGGAAAAAGATCATGAGCGCGGAAACACGAACCAAACGCATCACCATTCCTGACATCCGCGGGCGCAAGGGCGGCGAGCCGATCGTTGCCCTGACCTCGATCTCGGCCCAGACCGCAAAGCTGCTAGACGATCATGTCGATCTGATGCTGGTCGGCGATTCTCTGGGCATGGTGTTCTATGGGATGGATTCGACCATCGGGGTCAGCCTCGAAATGATGATTGCCCACGGGCGCGCGGTGACCAGGGGCTCGAAGAAGGCTTGCGTGATCGTCGACATGCCTTTCGGCAGCTACCAGGAATCGCCAGCGCAGGCGTTCCGCAACGCGGCTCTTGTGATGGGCGAGACGCGCTGCCAGGGCATTAAGCTCGAAGGCGGCGAGGAGATGGCCGAGACCGTCCGCTTTTTAACCGAGCGCGGGGTGCCGGTGATGGGCCATGTCGGACTGATGCCGCAATCGGTCAACCGCCTGGGTGGCTTCCGGGCCCAAGGCCGGACGGAGGAAAGCGCCGCCAAGATTGTCGCCGACGCCAAGGCGATCGCCGAAGCCGGCGCCTTCTCGGTAGTCGTCGAGGGGGTCATCGAGCCCCTTGGCCGGACTATCACCGACGCCATCGACGTCCCCACCATCGGCATTGGCGCTTCGCCGGCCTGCGACGGGCAGATCCTGGTGACCGAGGACGTCATCGGCCTGTTCGACGAATTCACCCCGAAATTCGCCAAGCGCTTCGCCAACATCGGCGTGATGATTGCCAAAGCGGCGGCGGAGTACGCATCGGACGTTCGCGCCCGGCGCTTCCCGGCGAAGGAGCATTGCTACGGTTTCAGCGCCAAGGATGGTGGCAAGGCAAGCAAAAAACGCGCCGCCGGGTGAGCTTCGATACGGTTCGCACCGTCGACGCATTGCGCGCCAGCATCGCGCCCTGGCACGAGGCCGGCCAGGCGGTCGGGCTAGTTCCGACGATGGGGGCTCTGCATGACGGGCATCTAGCGTTAGTCGGGGCATCGCGTATCTCGTGCGTGCGCACTGTCGTAACGATATTCGTCAATCCGGCGCAATTCGGCCCTAGCGAGGATCTCGTGCGCTATCCCAGGCGCGAGGCCGAAGACGCCGAAATCCTGCGATCGCTCGGTGTCGATCTGCTCTACGCGCCGCCGGTCAGCGAGGTCTATCGGCCCGGGTTTGCTACGCGCATTACCGTCGGCAGCCTGGCCGATCGCCTCGAGGGCGCCCACCGGCCGGACCATTTCACCGGTGTCGCCACGGTCGTCGCCAAGCTCCTGCTGCAAGCTCGTCCCCAGCGCGCATTCTTCGGCGAAAAGGATTTCCAGCAACTCCAGGTCGTGCGCCGCATGGCCGCCGACCTCGATATCCCGGTTGACGTCGTCGGCGTCGAAACTGTGCGCGAGCCCGACGGTTTGGCGCTCTCCTCACGCAACGAATTTCTAAGCCCGGCCGAGCGCGCTGTCGCGCCGGCGCTCAATCGAACCTTGTGCGCCGTCGCTAATGCTGTGTCCGACGGCGTAGATTGTCAGGCTGAGGCAGCCCGGGGCGCTGAGGCGCTTATCGCAAGTGGCTTCGATAAAATTGACTACCTCGCCGTAGTCGACGCCCAGAGTTTCGAGCCGATTGGCAAAATCGCGCGCCGCCCGGCGCGCGCCCTAGCCGCTGGCTTCCTCGGCAAGACCCGCCTGATCGATAACGTAGCAATCCCACCGGCGGCCTGACCCTCATTCCAATTCCTTCAAGCGCCGGCCGCCCATTGGATCTGATAGAGGGCGCGTTTCTCCAGAATCCGATGAGGCAAGTTCACCGACTTCTGTTGTTGTGTGGTGACAGCGCGTAGGAATGTTACTTAAAATTTTACTCAATATAGAGACAAATAAATAATTATTATTACTCAAATATTTTAAATAAAAAAATATGAATACTTGACATGGGATTGAGTTTTAATATACTGTTCATCATATCAAGTAAGGAATTGTTATCCATTCCAGTTTTGGTTCCTTTCAAATCTGAGGTTGATCGAAAATGAAGTCCAGCAACCAATAAGGATAGGGAGCGAAACCATGAATGTTTTAGCACTCGCGTCGCACAAGGGCGGCGCCGGCAAGACCACGCTGGCGGCCCATCTTGCGATCGCCGCCGACACGGCGGGTGCCGGCCCCGTGGCGGTCATCGATACCGACCCACAAGGCAGCCTGACCGATTGGTGGAACGAGCGAGGCACCGAGACGGTGGCATTCGCCCACACCCATCCCAGCAGAATCAACGCCGACCTCAAGGTTCTCGAAGCTGCCGGGGTCGCGCTCGTCATCCTCGACACGCCGCCGGCTATCGAGCGGTCCATCGCTTCGGCGGTTGCCGCTGCTGATTTGACGCTGATCCCGGTACGGCCGAGCCCGCACGATCTGCGTGCTGCCGGCGCGACTTTAGGCATGGCTGAGCGGGCAGGCAAACCGGCCGCGTTCGTCGTCAACGGCGCGGCCCAGCGCGCCGGCATCACCAAGGATGCTATTCTCTCTCTCTCGCGAGCCGGCCCGCTCGCGCCGGTCACTATTCACCATCGCACGGTTTTCGCCGATTCGATGACCGATGGCCGCACCGCCGGCGAGGTCAAAGCTTCCTCGCCAGCGTCGCAGGAAATCCACCGGCTTTGGGCGTTCGTTGCCGAACGCCTGGCACAGATTGCAAGTTCTCCGCTTCAAACGGAGACCCTATCGTTAGCAAGCGCGAGGCACGGCATGGCAATCCGCAGCGTGCCGCGGGTCAGAAAGACATTCGGTCAACGCGGACAGGAAAGGAAGTACGCGGCATGAATGGTTCGAGCTTGGCGGAATTGCGACAAGCCCGGGGAAAAGCTATGTCGCGCGCGGCCGGTTGGGCAGGTGGCCTGCTCGCCGTGAAAGGTCGAGTGGTGGCCAGCTGTGATCTCCAGCCAGCCGCGGTCAGCGCGGGGTTCGGTGGATTGGCGCCTGCGGCGGACGAGAGTACCGCGCCCATGCTCGATATCGTCAATCCCCAGACCGCTGACGAGCCCGCCGCTGACGAGCCCGCCGCCGACGAGCCTCGCCCGGCGCCCGTGCGCCGGCGGATTCGCACCGCCATGCGCCTCGACTCCGAGCGCCGCCGCCGGTTAAACCTCGTTGCCGGCTTTACCGGACGCACTGCCCAGACTGTGATCGTCACCGCGTTGCAAGATTATCTGAGGGATCTGATCTCCCGCCCAGCGGCCGCACTGGAGACAGCGGCGGACTGCGAGCAGAGCGCGCGGGCATCTTCACTGGCGCGGGTCAGCCAGCGTTCGCTACGCCTACATCCCCACCTTTATTGGCGTCTCGCGATTGCGGCGCGAAAGGCTCGGTGCTCGATGCAGTCGATCCTTATTGGCGCTCTCGATCGTCACCTCAATACTGTCGCGCCGGCGATCTGTGCCGAGGTCGTGGTCTGTCTGAAGGGTTTGACCGGCGAGACCGGCACATCGACTCCGCGATCGAAGTCCCGTCCGGCCCATTGGCGTGCGCAAAGCGGAAGGCCGCTCGGCTGCCGCCGACTGCGCAACGAAGGCGTGCGCAGGGCGACGCCTCACCTGGTTGGATTCTTATCATCAGCGGATGCGTCGGCGATCGGGGCGTAGCAATGATCGCCAGGCAGTGACGCTTTGGGGACGGTTCTCCGCATCGAGAGCGAGGCCGGCATCAATCGCCGTCAAAAGCTCATCGCGAAAACGTTCGGGCGCGCGGGCGCCGGTCGGTACGGTTCGATCGTCCTTGATGCGCTCGTGCCATTGCTGCGGGTCTTGCCCGGTAATCGCCCGGTGGAGGAGGCAGGCGAAAGCGTAGATGTCGCCGGTGGGACCGTAAGAGGCTTCCTTCGCCGAAAATTCCGGTGCTCGATAGGGAGCGGCTTTGGCCGGCGGGATCGCCTCGATACCAAGGCCGCGCAAGTAGCCTGTCCATGCACCGGCCATGCCGGTCAGCAGGGGCGTGCCGTCGCGCAGCACAAGGATCGCATCAGGGGTGATCGCCATGTGCAGGCAGCCGGCGCCATGCAGCGCTTCGAGCCCGCGCAACAAAGGATCGAGGATCTCAACGATTTCGCGCTGACTGAGCACCGAGGTCTTGAGGATCCGCTCGAGACTCGAGCCGCTGCGCCGCGCGGTGACGCGGTAGGAAGTGCCGCCGGAACGGATCCGCTCGATCGTCGGTTGCAGGTTGGGGTGATCGATCGTGGCCAGCGCCGCGGCCTCGGCATCGAAGCGCTCGCGCTCGACGTCGTAGGCATCGTCCGCCCCCCAGGCCGGCTCGACATAGGCGCCAGTCCGTCGGGCGATCCTCTCGGGCAAGAACTCGGCAATCGTCACCGCCAGCCGATCTTCGATCCGCTGTGCCTTGTAGACCGGCGCGTAGCCATCATAGGGGCCGATAATCGATTCGATCCGATAACCCTCAACCTCGTAACCCTCATTTAGATACACAATTTCGTCGCTACCCACCGCCACGATCCCCAAGCCGCCACCACACAAGGCTTCACCATATATCAAAGGCCATTATGAATGACCGTAGTATGTTTTCTGAAGCGCCAGGCGCGAGCGTCCGCACGGCGTCTGGGAGGGAACTACAACCGGTCTCTTTTGTGAACGGCTGGTGCAATAAGCACCAACCCAACCGCCGATAGGACTATGGCTAGCGCCGTCAGCTGGCGCCAGCCTATCGGCTCGCCCAGCACGGCCGCGCCCGAAAGGAGAGCGACCGCCGGCACCGCCAGGGTGCCGATCGAGGCGGTGCCGGCCTCGAAGATCTTGATGATGCGAAACCAGACGATATAGGCGAGCACCAGACCGGCGAAAGTCGTGTAGGCCGCGGCGAGCCAGGCCTCGGTACTCGCCCGGTGCATGCTCATCGGCTCGCTGGCGGCAGCGATGACGGCGATCGGTATGCCGCCCATCATCAATTGCCAACCGGCAAAGCTGGCCGGCGGTACCGCCCATATAACGCGTTTGGTGACAATCGTCCCGATGGCGAACGAGATCGCCCCGGCCAAGACCAGTAGCGCGCCGAGGGGCCGGTCGCCGAGGGTGCCGAGTGATGGCCACATCAGCACCGCGATACCGCCGATGCCGATCACCAAAGCGCCAAGGCGGCGCAAGGTCAGAGGCTCGCCCAGGAACATCCAGGCAAGCAATGCGACCCAGAGGGGCGCGGTGAAACCGATCAACGAGGCTTGGCCGCTCTCCATCAGCTTGACCCCATAGCCGACGAAGATCAGCCACAGGGTGACATTTGTCAGTGTCACCACGCCGAGCGCTGGCCACTGACCGCGCGGCACGCGCATATTCTGGCCGCTCAATCTGGCGTAAAGCAGCAGGCAGGTGCCGGCGGCCAGCGCCGTTGCCGCGCGGTATTGCCATATCGGCATCTCCAGCACGGCAATCTTGATCGCCGGCCAGTTGGTGCCCCAGGCGAAGCTGAGAAAAGCCAACAGAAGGAACCCGGTTGCCCGGCCGCTCGATTGACCGGTCATGCGGCGGGGCAACGATGTTTCATGCCGATGGGGAAGGCCAGGGGTTAGCGGCGTACGCTGGATTCGATGATCGGTTGGACAAACTGGGGTTCGGTGTCCCAGGGAAAGTTGATCCAAGTGTCCTGGCTGACCTCCGTGATGTAGCTGTCGACCAACGGCCGCCCGGCGGGTTTGGCATAGACGGTGGCGAAATGAGCCTCGGGCAACAGCTCGCGCACAATCTTGGCGGTGGCCCCGGTATCGACCAGATCGTCTACGATCAGCCAACCCTTGCCGTCATCGGCTCGCGGTTTTTTCAGCACTTTGGGCTGGCCCAGCTCCATGTGCTCATAGGTCGCCACGCCGACGGTTTCGATGACCCGGATCTCGAGTTCGCGGGCGACGATCGCCGCCGGCACCAACCCGCCGCGGGTGATGGCGACGATCCCGACCCAGGGGCCGAGTTCGAGCAGCCGCCAGGCCAAAGCCTTGGCGTCGCGGTGCAGTTCCTGCCAGGAAACCGGAAAGAATTTTGCGTGACCCGCTGATTCGGCGTCTTCTTCGCTCATCTTGGTGTCCCCATCCGGTCGGCGTCGCATACCAGTCGGTATACAGGCTTGGGCGCCGGCCTGGCAACATTCGCTGACGCGCACGGCCATGCGCGGCCCGCACGGGCGTTCCTCGGCAGCGCGAATGGTCATCATCTGCCCTCGCTGCTAAAATCAGCACTTGGGGCCAATGATGGGGGAAATCCGAATGTTCGAGACGAAGCGGTCGCGCCGCGGCATGGTCACGGCCTCGCATCACCTGGCCGCCGAGGCGGGGCTGGCCGTGCTGCGCGAGGGCGGCAATGCGATTGAGGCGATGATCGCGGCGGCAGCGACGATCTCGGTCGTCTATCCGCACATGAACGGGCTCGGCGGCGATGGTTTCTGGCTGATTTCCACCCCGGAAGCACGGGCGCCGCTCGCCATATCAGGCGTCGGCGCCGCCGGCGCGGCGGTCGATGAGGAGTTCTACCGCAGCAAGGGGCTCAATGCCGTACCGAGCCGCGGACCCCTCGCCGCCAACACCGTCGCCGGCACTCTTTCAGGCTGGCTGGCGGCGCTCGAGATCAGCGCTGGCTGGGGCGGGACGATGGCGCTGCCGCGATTGCTGGAAGACGCGATCTGGCACGCAACCGAAGGCTCAGTGGTCACCGCCGGCCAGAACCGCCTGACCGACGCCAAGCGCGGTGAGCTCGAAGACGTGCCCGGATGGGCCGAAATATTCCTGCCGGGGGGTGTCGTGCCGCTGGTCGGCGAGACGTTCAAGCAGCCTGCTTTGGCCGAAACGCTGGCGCATCTCGCCAAGGCCGGGCTCGACGATTTCTACCGGGGCGATTTGGCGAGGAAGATTGCGGCCGATCTTGCCCGAGCCGGCAGCCCAGTAACGGCGGGTGATCTCGCCGGGCACCGGGTGATGATGCCCGAACCGTTGTCGGTTTCGCTTAAATCAGGAAAGGTGTTCAACGTCCCGCCACCGAGCCAGGGGTTGGCTTCGTTGATCATTCTGGCGCTGTTCGACCGGCTGGGGTGCGTGCAAGCTGAAGGCTTCGATCACCTGCATGCTATCGTCGAGGCGACCAAGCACGCGATCCTCGTGCGCGACCGCGAGGTTACCGACCCGGCCCGGATGACCACCGACCCGGCTGCGCTACTGACCCCGGCCGTTCTCGATGCGCTGGCAGCGAAAATCGACAAACGCATTGCCCTGCCCTGGCCGGTCGAGGCGAAGCCCGGCGATACGGTGTGGCTGGGCGCGGTCGACGGCGAGGGGCGGGCGGTCAGCTTCATCCATTCGATCTATTGGGAGTTCGGCTCGGGCACCGTGCTGCGCGATACCGGCATCCAGTGGCAGAACCGGGGCAGCTCCTTTGCCCTCGACCCCGGCGCGCAGAACCACATCCATCCCGGGCGCCTGCCATTCCACACCAACAACCCGGCGCTGGCGCTGCTCGCGGACGGGCGGGTCATGGTCTACGGTGCCATGGGCGGCGAGGGTCAGCCCCAGAGCCAGAGCGCGGTCTATTCCCGCTACGCCATGTTCGGCCAGGACCTGCAGGCCTCGATCACCGCGCCGCGCTGGGTGCTT
>JAPULJ010000570.1 GCA_027295145.1 Alphaproteobacteria bacterium
AACTTGATGGCCGTCGCTACAGTAGAGTGAGTGTGGTTTGAAACCAAACAAGCGAAGGTATTGGCATTGAGCAAGTCATCTATCCGCTTACGCGACAGCACCACGAAGCGCTAGGGAGCAGTGGAATGTGGCGTCGTCAGCCAAGCCTGTCCCATGAAAAACCTGTGTCCAGACTCCAGGGGCCGGTACAGGATTAGCAGATTCGGATAATCCGGCTAGCCAATGCCGGTGCAACTGAGCCAAACTGACCGATTGGCACCAAGGTAAATTCGGGAGCAGGCCGTGTCGCGAGAACAGCGCAGGTTGGCGGCCATAATGTCTGCCGATGTGGTCGGTTATTAGCGGCTTATGGAGGCGGATGAGGCCGGGACAATGAAGCGCCTCAAGGCCGCGCGAACCGATGTCCTAGATCCCAAAATCGCCGAATATGGTGGGCGCATCGTCAAGACTACGGGCGATGGCACGCTGTGCGAGTTTTCCTCCGCCGTTGACGCGGTGCAATGCGCGGGCGACATCCAAATTGCAATTGCAGAACTGGGCGCCGGGAACCCGGAGGAGATCCGACTTCAGTTCCGGATCGGCATTAATCTCGGCGACATACTACTCGATGGCGACGATATCCTGGGCGACGGCGTCAATGTCGCGGCCCGCATCGAGGCGCTGGCCGCGCCCGGCGGCATCTCGGTTTCAGGCAGCATCTTCGACCAGGTCGACGGCAAGCTCGACCTGGTTTTCGAGGACAAGGGCAAGCAACGTGTCAAGAATATTAGCCGCCCGATCCAGGTTCACGCAGTGCGTATGGAGGCGGGACCAGGCGAGAGGGCGAAGCCCGTAGCGCCCGCTATTGTAGGCTCGCGGCCCGTCATTGCCGTGCTGCCCTTCGAGAACATGAGCAGCGCCGCCGAAGATGAGTATTTCGCAGACGGGCTTACCGAGGACATCATCACCGCGCTCTCGCGCTTCCGCGAACTCTTGGTCATCGCTCGCAACTCGACCTTCCAATACAAAGGCCGCGCGGTCGACGTGCCCCAGGTTGGCCGCGAACTCAATGTGGGTTATGTCGTCGAGGGTAGCGTCCGGCGCGCCGCCAACCGGGTGCGCATTACCGCCCAGCTGATCCAAACCTCCGACGGCACCCACCTCTGGGCAGAGCGCTACGACCGCGAAATGGAGGATATATTCGCGGTCCAGGACGAGGTCACGCAGACGATCGCCGCGGCCCTTGGTGTACGCATGCAGGACGCCGCCCGCGAGCGTGCCTTGCGCAAAAATCCCGCCGACCTCAATGCCTATGACTGCGTCCTGCGCGCGCGCCGCTACACCGTGACGATGTCCCTCGACGAGCATGCCGCGGCGCGCGACCTGCTGGAGAAAGCGATCGCACTCGACCCCAATTATGCCGAAGCCTACGCTATGCTCGCAAACGTCTATCTCGCCGAATACCGGTTCAACTCGAACCCGCGGCCGAACCCGATCGAGCGTGCATTGGCGATGGTGCAGAAGGCAATCGAGTTCGACCCGCAGAATGCCTATAGTCGCTGCTGGCTCGCCATCATCCATTTCTTTCTGCACGAGAACGAGAACTTCGAGGCAGAGGCACAGCGGGCGCTGGCGCTCAACCCCAACGACCCCGAAACCCTTGCCGAGTTGGGCCACTATTATGCCTTCATGGGCAAGTACGAGCGTGGTGCCGAGCTTACCCGCCGTGCCATCGCGCTCAACCCACTGCATCCGGGCTGGTATCATTTCTGCTTCGCCCGCAAGCACTTTGCCGAGCACGACTACACCGCCGCAATCGCCGACGTGCGCAAGATCAACCTGCCGGACTTCTACTGGTCGTGGCTGATTGAAACGGCGGCACTCGGCCATATGGGTGAAACACAGCGTGCCGCGGATGCGCTTGCGAAGATACGCGCGCTCATGCCTGATTTCTCCCCGCGCGCCGAACTCCACAAATGGAACGCCGCCCCCGATGATTTCGAGCACATCATGGACGGGTTGAAGAAGGCGGGGTTCAAGGAGGCGGACTAGAAACTATGGCGCTCTCTCGCTCACTCCCCAAAATAGGGGAGGGGACAGCGCCTGTCGTCAGTAATTTTGTGGCAGCGGGTTTTCCGGTTTAAGAGAATTTCGGCTCATTTGTTTGTTCGTATGAGGCGGGTATTAAAAAATTCTACAATCAACGATTGTTCGGCGGTGTGACGTTTGATCTTCTCTCCCTTCAGCATGATGGTATAGTTCTGCGTGATGATCGATAATGTATAGTGGCAGCGCTCTATCGATTGTAGTATTTGACGGCATTCAAAGGCAATTGTGATTGTAGTCGATGCCCGACGAAAGTCGTTCTTACGAATTGCCGATGACGAGTCCCGACGCGCCGTTTTGGCCGGCGGCCGAGCGTCTATTGTCGTTGCCGCCTGAATGGCGAATTCGCCGCCATGACCAGCTCGCCTGGCTTGATCCAGCGCCAAGCTTCGAATGGTATCGGAATTTTTATAATAACGAGTATCTTAATGATCCCCTCCACGCCGAGTTGTTTCGCAACCCCATCATCCGGCGACGCAAAGAAGAATATTTCCGAAATCGCATCGCTCGAATCGTCGACTGCCTTGGCCGTGAACCCGTCGGTATTCTCGATGTGGGTGCGGGGGATGGGGTTTTTCTTTCGGTCGCGCGCCAATCCGGACATACGGTAATTGGTGTAGAGCTTTGCGCCGAGGCTGCAAAAACGGCCGCTAGCGAAACCGGGGCGTCGGTTCTGGCGGGCGACATACTGCACGACGATTTGTCGTTTCCCGCTCCCATCGACGTGGTCGTCATGCATCACGTCTTCGAGCACCTCTTGAGGCCACTCGACTATTTGCGGGCGATCCGCAATTTGTTGCAACCGGGCGGCATATTTGCATTTGAAATCCCGCAGCAATTCATCAATCCGATCGATCTGGTCTACCGAGCGCTGGGCCGGCAACGGCCGTTTTCTGCCTATTCCTTGCACCATCCGTATTTCT
>JAPULJ010000571.1 GCA_027295145.1 Alphaproteobacteria bacterium
CGCTTCCTGGTAGCGGCCGCGGAACATCGCCGTTCTAAAGTGAAATCGTACCGTGCGAGGGTCGGATTGGGTTGGCATCGTTCGGATTAGATCATCCGCGTCATCGAGTCTGCCCTGCAGCCAGAAATTTTCGGCTTGGCATGCGTAGGCCAGCACCTGATCCGGAGCGAGCTGAATCGAGTGGTTGTAGAACGCCTCGGCTTTTTTGAACCGCTTGGGGAAGATGAACACACCGCCCAACTCATGCGGCAGATATGAGTCGAGGGGGTTGACTTCCATGGCGCTGGCGATGAGGGCTTCAGCTTCGTCGTACTTACCCTGCCGGGCCTTGGCCATAGCGGTGGACATCAAGATGCGCGAATCGTTGGGCAGCTTCTGCGCCGCAATCACATACTCTTGCAGTGATTGCTCGAACTCCAGACGACAATAGTGAAAGAGACCGAGAGCGGCGTGAGCTTCGGGAAGATCAGAATCGATGGCGAACGCTTCATCAACCGCATCCCTGAGCCTGTTCAGTCTATCTGGCGTCCGATCGTGCCCCCAGAGGAACATGATCCCGTGCGCCCATGCGAGTTCCGCCCAGGCTTGAGCGAATCGCGGGTCATGCTCGACCGCGAGGGTGAACATTTGCACCGCCATGCTCTTATTCGATTCAAGATGTGGATCGGGCACGCGGGCGTAGTTCTGGCCTCGCAGGAACGCACCCCAAGCCGCCATACTTTCTGTACCAGGCGCGTCATCCGCTTCGCCAAAATGCAGGTTCAATGCGGAGACGACCCGGGAGGCGATATCTCGCTGGATAGAAAAGACATCAGCGGTGACTTGGTTATAACTGTCTGACCAGGGAATGGTTTCATCGGCGATGGACACCAACTGTACGGAAACGCGCATAGCGTTCATACCGTCCTCGCCTCTGCCCCAGGTGATCGATGAATCCAGGACATAGTCAACATCCAGTTGATCGCCGATCTCTTGAAGCGTCTTCGTGCGGTCTGCATACTGATCAGCACTGAAACGCGCTATCACTTTCAGGCCGGAGACGGTGCATAATCTGTTGGTCAGTTCCTCCGTCAATGCCGCTGAGATTATCTCGTCCGGCGCTGCTCCAATACTCCTAATTGGAAGCACGACGAGCTTTGGCTTGGCCGGGTCGTCCGGAGACAGCTGATTCGGCCGCAATATGGTGTAGACCAATACAGTCCCCAAAAGGAGAATGACGGCGATGCCTGTGACGATCCGCCATGGCTTGGTCGCCTGTGTTGAACCTCCAGTCGCGATCTCTTCGAACTCCACGCGGGCGTCGCCGATAGCTTGTAGGCGTCGCTTGCGATCTTTGGCGAGACATCTTTTCAACAAGGTGCGTATAGAGTCGGGCGTGTTTGTAGGTAGGGTCTTCCAGTCCGGTTCCGCGTGCAACGTTCGACCGATCGAATCGGGCACGGTCTCACCGGAGAAGGGTGGCTCGCCGGTGAGCATCTCGTAGAGAACACAACCAAAGGCGAATATGTCCGTGCGTTGGTCTACTGGCCGGCCGCGGGCCTGCTCGGGCGAGAGGTAACCTGGTGTGCCCAGTATCACCCCGGGCAGTGTGGGCGATCGCACGACCGTCGGCGCAATAGCAATATCAGAGTCTGGAACAGCCTTGTTCTCAATCGCTTTCGCCAGCCCGAAGTCGAGCACCTTGACCTGGTCATCCGAGGTGAACTTTATGTTGGCTGGTTTTAAGTCGCGGTGAATGATCCCTTTTGCATGCGCCGCTTCGATCGCTTCGGCAATCTGTTTAGCAATAACCAACGCCTCATCAACAGGGATAGCGCCTGCCCTCAATTTTTCCTCGAGCGTTTCACCTTCGACGTATTCAAGAATCAAATAGCGCTTGCCATCGACTTCTTCCAGGCCGTGGATGCTCGCGATGTTGGGGTGATTCAATGAGGCAAGCAACTTCGCTTCGCGCTCGAAACGCGCCAAACGATCGGCATCTTGCGCTAGTTCTTCCGGCAGTGCTTTAATCGCCACTTCACGATCGAGTTTCGTATCGCGGGCAAGATAAACGACACCCATCCCTCCGCGCCCGATCTCGCGGATGACCTTATACGACCCGATCATGGCTGAAGCGGCGTCGCTCATTTCTCGCTCATCATACTATGGACGGCGTCCTCGGTCCTCCGCGAGCACTCAGCAACACTGACCGACCCCGTCTTGTGCCATTATTTTGCCGAACCGCAAACCTCGAAATGTCAAGCGCGACGCGGTTCTCTTCCTTCAGGTAGTCAATGACCTTCAGTTGCCGCTGATTGATCCAGCTTGCGAGGGCAACCAAGAACACCTGTATCGGCGTCCTGTTCCATTATTCGAACGAGCATTCACGCCGCTCTCCGGCAGTAGAAGTTCAGCATGCCGCCAAGCCGCTGGCGGCAGTGCATTGCCCCACCGGCTGTTCCTGAATCAGGTGCTTACGGGCTGATGAGCCGATTGGCCCATCCCTGATTATTGAGGCGAGCGTTACATAAGCGGCCTTCTCGGACATTGGGCCCGCATGGGTCCAAAAGTCAGCCCAAGCCGAAGTCGTGATGCGTCAAGAGCTTGAAGATGGTGTGAACTTCATCTCCGCAGTCCATCGCATGCGTGCCAGATTCGGGCCACAAACGACCCGTCGCCAGCAAATCCAAGCTCTTGACACAGTGCGATTTGTAGTTGCGCTGAATAATGAAACCATACGCCAACGCACCAACAGGACGCCCGTGAGGTCACAGCTTCGAGTCCTGTATCGCCCATCACGCAATCTGGCGTACCGCGCGCCACGCGGAGCGCGGCTCCGCCGCGGCTACGCGATCTTGGCTAACGCATCCTTGCGGACGAGGGCGAAGCCGACCGAATTGAAGTTCCACTCGGCCACTTCCTTGAAGAGCTGTTTCGCCTCGTAGGTCTGGCCGGCGCCCTCGAGCGCGAG
>JAPULJ010000572.1 GCA_027295145.1 Alphaproteobacteria bacterium
GTGCAGAACGCAGCTTCGGTAGCCGGCCTGCTGGTCACCACCGAGGCGATGGTCGCCGAGGCGCCGAAGACGGACGAGCCGGCCATGCCCGGCGGCGGCGGCATGCCCGACATGGGAGGCATGGGCGGCTTCTAAGCCCAACCCTCCAGCCCACAAATTACCAGGGCCGGCTCCCGCAAATTCCGGGGCCGGCCCTTTTTCTTTGGGGCAGAGGGGTTCCATCCAAACGCAACACGCTCTACCCGGTCATCAATTGCGCGCCAAGGCTGGACCAGGGGAATGGAGGGGTGAGGGCGGGGCGCACACGCGCTAGGATGGGGACCATGAGCATCGACATCGCCCAAGTCGCATCGGTCCTGCGCGAAACCGCGCAGAGCGAAATCCTCCCCCGCTTCAATCGCCTGAAGAAAAGCGAAATCTTCGAGAAGACCGGCCCCAACGATCTGGTTACCGCCGCCGATCTCGCTGCCGAAGCCTTGTTGAGCGAACGGCTGCTCCAGATCGTGCCCGGCTCGGTGGTGGTCGGTGAGGAGGGGGTCGCCAAGGATCCCGAAATGCTCAATCACCTTTCGGGCGAGGACACGGTGTGGATCATCGATCCGGTGGACGGCACTTTGAACTTTACCAAAGGTCATCGCGAATTCACGGTCATTGTC
This sequence comes from Alphaproteobacteria bacterium, assembly GCA_027295145.1. Taxonomy (GTDB): domain Bacteria; phylum Pseudomonadota; class Alphaproteobacteria; order JAPULJ01; family JAPULJ01; genus JAPULJ01. The sequence goes on from JAPULJ010000572.1 coordinate 657, forward strand.
GCGATGGCGCGTGGCGGAGTGGTGCGTGCTGGCTGGATTCACCACGTGCTCGACGATAACGGTGTCTCAGCCGAGGAAGGCGGCGGGACGTGGGACAGCGATGGAAAACGCCTGCAAGTGGCGCCCGCAGCGCCGCTCGGCGAAATGACAGCGGCGCTCTATGTCGGCGCCCGCCGATCGCCTGAGCTCTACGCGCGCGTCAAGGCACTCAGACCCCAGCTGGGATCGCGCTCGCACATGAGTTGCGCGGGCGCCGAATATTTGGCGCTTGCGCGCGGCTCGACCCACTTTGCGATTTTTACCCGCCTGCTGCCCTGGGACCATGCCGCGGGCCACATGATCCACGCCGAGGCCGGGGGCTACGCCGCGATGTTGGACAAGCGCCCCTACCGGCCGGAACCCATCGAAGGAAACCTGCTGATCGCTCCCGACGAAGGCACCTGGCACGAGCTGCGTGGATTGTTCCTGGGCGAAGACTGATAGCGCCCGTCTATACCGATCGTTTATAAGGATAACCGATCGTAATTTCCTCAATCGCCGGGCAGTCGCGTCCGCTCCCTTCGCTGCCTTGCATTAGCTCGGACGCGCGGTCGTGCTTGCCAGAAGCGGGGCGCCTGCTTCTGGTATTACCCGTCGCGAGCGAAGGCGAACATCGAGAAGGACTGGCGCACCGGCATTACCTCGATCCGGTTGATGTTGACATGAGCCGGCGAGGACGCGGCGTAGTAAATAATGTCGGCGATGTCGTCGCCGGTCAGCGGGTCGAGCCCCTGGTAGGGGCCTTTGGACTTGTCCTTGTCGCCCTTGAAGCGAACTAGCGAGAATTCGGTCTCCGCCAGCCCTGGCTCGACGCTGGTCACGCGTACGTCGCTGCCATGCAGATCGCCGCGCAGGTTGAGTGAGAATTGATGAACGAAGGCCTTGGTCGCGCCATAGACGTTGCCGCCGGGATAGGGATAGCTGCCGGCGACCGAACCCAGATTGATGATGTGGCCGCGTTTGCGCGCGATCATGCCGGGCAGCACCGCGCGGGTGCAGTAAGTGAGCCCCTTGATGTTGGTGTCGATCATCGTATCCCAGTCGGTGAGGTCGGCCGAATGGGCCGGATCGAGGCCGAGGGCGAGGCCGGCATTGTTAACCAGCACGTCGATCTCAGCGAAGCCGTCAGGTAGTCCCTCGATTGCCGCCGCTACGGCGTCGCGGTCCTGAACATCGAACTGGGCCGGATGAACAGCCTCACCCAGCTCATCAGCCAGCGCCGACAGGCGCTCGGCCCGTCTTCCCGAGATAATGACTTTATGGCCCTCGCGGACGAAACGCCGCGCCGTCGCCTCGCCGAACCCGGCGGTAGCACCGGTCACCAGGACGATCATTTGAGCGGCATCGGACATCGATTTTCTCTCCATCTTTAGTCGTTTGATCGGATAGACGCGCTTGCTCTCAGAAAGCCTAGGAATGGCTTTTCGCGGCGCTCATTTCCTCGGCTTTGGCCGCCCGCCAAATCTCTTCAAGCTCCGCGAGCGGCACCGATTTGGCATCGCGCCGCTGGGCGCGCAGCGTTTTTTCAAGAATACGAAACCGCGCTTCAAAGCGGCGGCTGGCGGCACGCAGGGCGGTCTCGGGGTCGAGCTCGGCTTTGCGCGCGAGGTTGGCGCAGGCGAAGAGAAGATCGCCGATTTCTTCCGCCTGGCGTTCGCTGGATCCGCCGTCGAGCTCGGCGCGGAACTCAGCCAGTTCTTCTTCTATTTTGGCCAGGACGCCGGTCATATCCTTCCAATCGAAGCCCACGCGGGCGGCCCGCTTGCCGAGCTTTTCGGCCCGCATGAGGGCGGGCAGGGCGAGAGGAACCCCGTCGAGCGCGCTCGGCGCTGAGCGCTCGGTATTTCCGGATTTTTCCTTTCGCTCACGTGCCTTGACATCTTCCCAGGCCACACTCTGGTGCTCGGCCGAGGCGATTTTTGTATCGCCGAAGACGTGGGGGTGGCGCCGCACCATCTTCTCGCCAATCGCCTGGGCAACCGCCGCGAAATCGAAGTGGCCGGCCTCGCGCGCCATCTGGGCATGGTAGACGACCTGAAGCAGCAAATCGCCGAGCTCGTCCTTCAGATCGTCAAAATCCTTGCGGGCGATGGCGTCGGCGACCTCGTAGGCCTCTTCGATCGTATAGGGCGCTATGGTCTCGAAACTTTGCTCTATATCCCATGGGCAACCGCCATCGGGATCGCGAAGCCGGGCCATAATTTCGAGCAGTCGGGACAGAGGTTCGGACATGGGCGTGGCACTGGGATTAATGAAGCTGCGCGACCGGAGTGTAGAGCCGACGCGCAGTTTATCAGTCGCAACCTTCCGGGTCAGGCAGAATTTCGCCGTTGCGCCATGGTCACAAGCCGCCCATCGACCGCCGCGAGGCCGGCGAAGATCAATGCCATGCCGAGGGCGGCGTTCAGGGTGAATATTTCCCCCAATACAAATACGCCCAGCCCCATGGCGCTTATCGGTATGAGGAAGGTGACCAGCATGACGTTCGTTGCGCCCGACCTTGCCAGAATTCTAAAAAACAACAAATAGGCGATCGCCGTGCTCAAGATGGCGGTTCCCACTATTGCACCCCAGGCGGCGAGGTCCGGGCTTGCTTCCAGCGGGCGCTCGAAGACCAGCACCAGTGGCAGCAACATGACTGAGCTTCCGCACAGCATTCCGGCGGCTGCGACCGTGGAGGAAGTGCCGTGAAAGCGGCGACCATAGATCCCGGCAAATCCATACGATAGCGCCGCACCGAGCACCGCGATCTGGCCCAGCACCGCCGCCCCGGCGCCGAGCAGCGCCTCGGGTCCGATCAGGGTCGCCACGCCCAGAAAACCCAGGCCGATACCAAAGATACGCCCGCGCGTCAGCTTCTCGTCGGCGGTAAGAAAATGGGCGAGAATGACGGTGAACAATGGCGTCGTCGCA
>JAPULJ010000573.1 GCA_027295145.1 Alphaproteobacteria bacterium
GACACCCGCTTCGGCTGCCTTGCGGGCGTGTCGCAAGGTGGTGACGTCGTGAAAAACCAGTCCGCCGTAAGCATGGACCCGCGTGACGAGGTCGGCCACCGCTCCCAGGGAAGTGATGATCAAAGGCACTTTATGCGCTTCGCAAACCTTTAGGTCGGCTTCGAGCCGTGGGTTGGTGTGATGGACGATCAGGTTTACGCCGTAAGGCGGGTCCTCGGGGTCGAGGCGTTTTTCGATTTGCAATAGCCAATCATCGAAACCCTCGGTCGTACGCTGGTTGAGCGCGGGAAAGCTGCCGACGATGCCCGCCCGGCAGGAAGCGACCACCAAATCGGGTCCAGAGACCAGGAACATCGGTGCCGCAATCGCCGGTATCTTGAGGCGGCCACGTAGTTGGGCGGGGAGGGGCATGGAAATCGGTCCTTTCGGCTACGCGCGTTTCTTGGCCGGCAGCTTGGCGGTAAGGTGAGGGGCGAGGTACTGGCCAGTATAGCTCTCGGCGACGCGTGCGACATCCTCGGGCGTGCCCTGGGCGACGATCTTGCCTCCCTTGTCGCCACCCTCGGGGCCGAGATCGAGGATCCAGTCGGCGGTTTTTATAACCTCAAGATTGTGCTCGATGACGATCACCGTATTGCCCTGATCGACTAGCGAGTGCAGGACCGATAGCAGCTTGGCGACGTCTTCGAAGTGCAGTCCGGTGGTCGGCTCGTCGAGGATGTAGAGCGTTCGTCCGGTGGCGCGCCGTGATAGCTCCTTGGCAAGCTTGACACGCTGCGCCTCGCCGCCCGATAACGTCGTCGCCGGCTGGCCGACCTGGATATAGCCGAGCCCGACCCGCTGCAGCGTCACCATCTTGTCGCGGATCGAGGGCACGGCCTTAAAGAATTCAGCCGCCTCCTCCACAGTCATGGCCAGGATCTGAGCGATCGATTTCTCGCGGAAAGCGACCTCCAGCGTCTCGCGGTTGTAGCGCGCGCCCTTACAGATATCGCACTGCACGTAGACGTCGGGCAGGAAGTGCATCTCGATCTTGATGACGCCGTCGCCCTGACAGGCTTCGCAACGCCCGCCCTTAACGTTAAACGAGAACCGCCCGGGCTTGTAGCCGCGCGCCTTGGCCTCAGGCAAGTTAGCGAACCAGTCCCGGATTGGGGTGAAGGCGCCGGTGTAAGTCGCCGGGTTCGAGCGCGGGGTGCGACCGATCGGCGACTGGTCGATATCGACGATCTTATCGAGATGTTCGAGACCGGTGATGTCATCGTGATCGCCGGGATGCAGGCGCGATCCGAACAGCCGGCGGGCGATCGCCTTGTACAGCGTCTCGACGATCAGCGAGGATTTGCCGCCGCCGGAAACCCCCGTTACACAGATCAGCGTGCCGAGCGGCAGGGTGACGTCGAGGTTCTTGAGGTTGTTGGCCCGCGCGCCCACCAGCCTCAACCGCTGGCCCTTGCGTCCCGGTCGGCGTATCGCCGGAACGTCGATCTGCTTGAAGCCCGTCAGGTACTGGGCGGTCAGGCTGTCAGGCACGCGCAAGACCTCCTCAGGCGTGCCGCTGGCGACAACCTCACCGCCATGGACGCCGGCCAGTGGACCCATATCAACGAGGTAGTCGGCCGCGCGAATGGCTTCCTCGTCATGCTCGACGACGATCACTGAATTACCCAGGTCACGCAGGCGACGCAGGGTCTTGAGCAATCGTTTGTTGTCCCGCTGGTGGAGCCCGATCGAGGGCTCGTCGAGCACGTAAAGAACACCGGTCAGGCCCGAGCCGATCTGCGAGGCGAGGCGGATGCGCTGGCTCTCGCCGCCCGACAGCGTCGCCGAGGCGCGCGACAGGGTCAGGTATTCCAGGCCGACATTGACCAGGAAGCCGAGCCGCGCGTTGATCTCTTTCAAAATGCTCCGGGCGATTTCCAGATGCTTGGGGGTCAGTGACTTTGGCACTTCAGCGTACCATTCGGCCGACTGCGCGATCGACATTTTCGCGACTTCCGAGATCGTCAACCCGGCGATCTTGACCGCCAACGCCTCGGGCTTGAGGCGATGGCCGCCGCAGGCCTCGCAATCGGTGATTGTCTGGTAACGCGAGAGCTCGTCACGAACCCAACTGCTTTCGGTCTCCCGCCAGCGCCGAGCGAGGTTGGGGATCACCCCTTCGAAAGGCCGCGTGGTCTCGTAGTCGCGGGTGCCGTCGTCGTAGCGCATGGTGACCTTGTCCTCTCCCGAACCGTGCAGGATGGCTGAGCGGACATTCTCAGGAAGCTCGGTAAAGGGATCGGTGACGCTGCATTTGTAGTGCCGGGCGAGGCTGTCGAGAGTCTGGTCGTAATATTGCGAGGAGGAGTTTGCCCACGGCGCGATCGCCCCTTCACGCAGGGTCTTGCCAGCATCGGGGACGACCAGTTCGGGATCGAAATACATCTGCGTGCCCAGCCCGTCGCAGGACGGACATGCGCCGAATGGATTGTTGAACGAAAACAGCCTCGGCTCGATCTCGTCGATAGTGAATCCCGAGACCGGGCAGGCGAATTTGGCCGAGAAAGTATGTCGCTCGCCGCTTTCGGCATCCTCGGCGAATAGCAGCCCGTCGGATAGTTGCAGCGCTGTCTCGATGCTGTCGGCCAGACGGTTGCCGAGCTCGGCGCGGACGACGACACGGTCGACGACGACCTCGATATCATGCTTGACCTTCTTGTTGAGCGCCGGGGCCTCGTCGATTTCGTAGAGCTCGCCGTCGATTTTGACGCGGGTGAAGCCGCGTTTCTGCAGATCGGCCAGTTCGCGCCGGTACTCGCCCTTTCGTCCGCGCACGATCGGCGCCAGCAGGTAGAGCCGCGTGCCCGCCTTCAGCCCAAGGATCAGATCGACCATCTGGCTCACCGTCTGGCTCTCGATCGGCAGGCCAGTGGCGGGCGAGTAGGGAATCCCCACACGCGCATAGAGCAGGCGCATGTAATCGTAGATTTCGGTGACCGTGCCGACCGTCGAGCGCGGGTTGCGCGAGGTCGTTTTCTGATCGATCGAGATCGCTGGCGACAGGCCCTCGATCGAATCGACGTCCGGCTTCTGCATCAGCTCGAGAAATTGGCGCGCATAGGCCGACAGGCTCTCGACGTAGCGGCGCTGACCCTCGGCGTAGATGGTATCGAAGGCGAGCGAGGACTTGCCCGAGCCGGAAAGTCCGGTGATGACGACCAGTTTATCGCGCGGCAGATCGACGTCGATGTTCTTCAGATTATGCTCGCGCGCGCCGCGGACGGAGATGCGGTGCAGGCCGCTCGGATCGTTGCTCATTCGGGCTCAATCTCGTGCGTTCGGAACTGGCGGACACTATATATGCCATGCGAACGAAAAAGGAACTCTCATTCTACCGGGCAACCGGGTCAGTCGACCAGCAGTCTCTGATTTTTATGCCAATCCTCGATCGAAAGTTCGGGATATTCAGCGAAGTTGGTATTTCCATCGCTGTCCGGCGCACCGGTCCAGGCTGGGGCATGCGCCAGCATCATGTTGACCTGTTCGGGCGGTATCGGCAAATCGGTATCGACCGCCGAGGCCAGCGGCCACACACCGTCCGGCCAACGTGGGTCGGACAGCCACAGGGCCGAGCCGCATTGTTTGCAGAAACTTCTGCCCGCCGGGCTCGTTTTTCCGCCCGGCATCTTCGCCTGGTAGACGGCGATATTTTCCTCGCCCTCTATCTTCAGGCTGCCGGCCTCGCCCATTATGTTGATCGCGTAGCCGCCGCCGCCGGCGGTCTTGCGGCAGATCGAGCAATAGCAGCGCATATAGGGGGTAGGGGTGCGGGAGGCGAGGCTGAACCTCACGCCGCCGCAGTGGCACGATCCTTCGAGTTGCATTTATTGGTTTCCTTCGTCGATAAAATTGGCAGACGTCAAGACAGTTATATCTGCTCCGATCTCGGTATTAGATAGTCATTTGGACGACCCTGTACGACAGGATTGTGGCGCTGAGCCAGCGATGTCGGAGCTCAGAGCTGATCGGACACAGATTCTTCAGGCGCCGTAGGCGACGGCGTCATTTCGCCCGCCGCCGCTTTACGCGCGATCGCCACGGCGGCGTCGGAATCGCGGACAAGTACCGCGGCGATGCGTGCGAGGTTCAGGAATTCGGCACGATCGAGGGCGCCGAAGAAGCGATCGTTTACCGCGCATACGGCAGGAGCGAGGGCTGTCAGGCGCCGCTCGCCTTCGGACGAGAGGCGTAGCAACACGCTGCGAGCGTCGCTCGGGTTTCGGCGTTTTTCCACCAGACCGCGCCGCACCAGTTTGCCGGCCTCGACGGTGACGAAGGGACCGGTGACATGCAACTGGTTTGCCACCAAGTTGACCTGGACACCTTCGGCGCCTTCCTGGCGGGCGATTGCCATCAGGATCGAATATTGCGGGCTGGTCACGCCAAGAGTTTTCGCCAACGCTTCGCGCACCTTCTCCATTCGTAACGAGACGGTGAGGAGGTCGTAGACCATTTGCCGAAAGCGAGTATCGGAGCCTCCGTCGGTTAGCGCCTCTGTGGAAACGGTGGGCGGCAGGCGGTAGTCGGCCGCTTCGATCATGCTTGAACCGCCGAGCTATCCGCCATAGGCGCGCCTCGCTGCGAGAGCCGTGTAGCCGGTGTCGTGCAGGACGTGGTTCTCGATCGGGATGTTCAGGCTGTCGTGAAGTGTGTTGTAGAACTTCCAGAAGCTTGCAACCATGGCCAGCTCGACGATTTGCGCGGGGCTGTAATGTTTCCTGAGATCGTCGTGCACCTGACCGGGCACCTCGGCCGGGTCGAGCGTTGCCGCGCGAACGAAGTCGATCGCGGCCTTCTCCGCGTCATTGTCCCAGCCGCCGGTGCCGTCGGTCAGCGCCTGCAGCTCTTCCTCGCCCATGCCCCAGCCCTCGGCTTCCTTCTTGGTGTCTTCCTTGAGCATGCCGCAGCAATGCGAAGTGCAATAGTTGCAGCCATTGCCAGTCGAGGCGACCGCGGAGAGTTTCCGCTTCAGCTTCCGATCGACAGTGGAGGACGGGTCGCGCATGATGTTGGAGTTGAGCTTCCACAATGTCTCCGCGATCTCCGGTCGATGCATGTGTAGTTTGAGCGCATTCGGGATGAAACCCATGCGTTCCATGTAAGGGGCGAGGACAGGTGTGAGATTCTCGGGGTAGTCCTTTTCCTCGACATAAGGAATGAAGGGATCGGCCTCGATGGTGATGGTGGGGGCGGGCGTATCCATTGGTCCGGTCTCCTTGGGATGGCAATGCGTCGTCGTTCCTTAGGTTCAGGATGAGTGTCAATGGGCGATGCAAGGGGCGCGCCGGGCGAAACTCAATCCAGATAATCCGCCAGGTTGACCTTGCCCCAATGCCGGGGCAGGGCATTGTCGAAATCGGAGAGCTTGTGGCGGGCCTTGGCGGTGGCGTCGATGCCGATTTTGCCAACCGTGCGCCAGAACCCGTCCTCGCCGATCGGCTGCGCCGAAGGATCGTAGGGAGAGCCGCGGGTATTGCCGACCACGATGATGTCACGCGAGGGATCGCAACGCGTCGCGATCGAGCGATAAACATCTCCCGGATTGTCGAGATCGACGTCGGGGCTGACCGCAACGACCATCTTGGTGTTGAGCCAAGGCGCGCCCATCGCTGTCATCAGTCCGTCGTTAATCGGACCCTCGCGCGGCGCCTCGACCTGGATGATCACCGAGACAGCGGCGCCCCAGGTGGGGAAGCGAACATCGTGGACCTTGAGGCCTATCTCAGTCAGGCGATTGTAGAGAATGGCCTCGTGGCAGAGCCGGGGCAGCGGTTGGTGATCGGTTTCCGGCGTCGTCTGGTGGTGCCGATAGATCGGCTTGTCCTTGCGCATTGTGAGGGCGGTAATCGTCAGCGGCGGCAAGTGCTGCTCGGTAGGCAGGTAGTACCAGCTTGGCGAGACGCCCACGCCCGCCTTTTGCAGACGGGTCAGGTCGACAGTGCCCTCCACCACAATTTCGGCATTCGCCGGCACGTTGATGTCGATGGTCTCGCACGGCACCATCTCGACGTCCTGGTCCATGATCGTGCCGACCATCTCGAGCTCGCCCCACTGATCCATGTGCAGGCCGGAGAAGTTGGCCATTATTTCGTAGGCAGGCGGTAGGCCGAAGACGAGGGCGATTGGCATCTCGTCGCGGCCCATCTCGCGATATTTGTTCATGATGATGTGGGTGTGCGGGGTCACGAAGCTTACCAGGCCGGTGTTTCTTCCGGTCACGCTGGTGCCGGCGTGCGAGGAATTGTAGAAGCCGGTCTCGGGATCGACGACGATATTCATTGCCGTCACGTAAGGTAGGGTCTCGCGCTCGCTCGGGATCGGCACCGGCAGCTTGGTCCAATCGACCTCCTTGCCGCGCTGCTTGACCTGCTTCACGGGTCCGTCCTTCACGTCGACGAAACCACGGGGCGGCAATCGCAGGCGGTAGGCAAGGGTCTTTAGATAGTCTGCGCGTGGAACGCCGAGGGCACGCGCCTGGAGATGACGGTGCTTGACCAATATGTCCAGCACGGCGAAACCCGGCTTCTCCTTGATATTTTCGAACAGGATTGGCTGCTCGGACTGACCGATCAGTGCCGGGATGTGCGCCATCGAAACCGGCTTTGTGATCCGTGTTAGCACATCCTCGTTGGTCTCCAGATAGCCGCGCAGATCGGCGTCGAGCGCTTTGTTGGGCGCCGGTGGCGGAGCGTGGCTGATAGTCAGTGCCATGATCGAGTCCTGATATTGGAGCACCGATTGGATATATTTACCTAAGTAACTAATGTAAGTCAATATTGGACCGCAATTTCGAAACAAGCCTGTGGCATAGACCTAGCGTTGCGATTAATATCGACAAATTCTTACCCGATGACAGCAGGAAGAGCCCGATGGCAGGCAGCGTCAACAAAGTTATTCTAGTCGGCAATCTTGGCCGCGATCCCGAAGTTCGCCAATTGCAGGACGGCAACCCGGTGGTCAATCTCTCATTGGCGACCTCCGAGAATTGGCGCGATAAGGCGACTGGCGAGCGGCGGGAAAAAACCGAATGGCATCGCGTCGTAATCTTCAACGAACACCTCGCCGACGTTGCCCAGAAGTACCTGCACAAAGGATCGAAAATCTACGTCGAGGGCCAACTTCAGACCCGCAAATGGACCGACCAGGACGGCCGCGACCGCTACTCGACCGAAGTGGTCCTACAGCGTTTCCGCGGTGAGCTGACGATGCTCGATGCCCGCGGCGCGGGCGGCGGGGATTACGAACAACCAGGCGAGCCGGCGCCAGCGGCCGCACCTGACAGTGGCGGCGGAGGCAGTGCGGATATCGACGACGAGATCCCATTCTAGCCGGAATTATTTACCCTTTTTCGCGCTCGATCAGCACGGTTTAAAACACGTAATAATTCGCAGATATAGTTGTTCGCAGGCGCAATAACTGCTAAGTTTTGTGTCCGATAGCAAGCAGGCGCTTTATTCTCGAAGCGCCTGAATCTCAGTTCGAACGATCAGCCCGCCAAACCCTTGAACGAACCCGCTCCACCGCCGCCGTCCGACTCGATCGTTCCGGTCACGATCGAAGAGGAAATGAAGCGCTCGTACCTCGATTACGCCATGAGCGTGATCGTGAGCCGGGCCTTGCCCGACGTGCGTGACGGCCTGAAGCCGGTCCATCGGCGTATTCTCTATGCGATGAAGGTGGGGGGCTACGACAGCTCCAAGCCGTTCCGTAAATCAGCCCGCATCGTTGGCGACGTGATGGGCAAATACCACCCCCACGGCGATACCGCGATCTACGATGCCATGGTGCGCATGGCGCAGGATTTTTCGATGCGCCTGCCGTTGGTCGAGGGCCAGGGCAATTTCGGCTCGATGGACGGCGATCCGCCAGCCGCCATGCGCTATACCGAGGCGCGGCTCGAAAAGGCGGCCGAGTCGATGCTCGAGGACATCGACAAGGAAACCGTCAATTTTCAGGCCAACTATGATGAATCGTCGTACGAGCCGGTCGTCCTTCCGGCCAAGTTTCCCAACCTTCTGGTCAACGGCGCTGGCGGCATCGCGGTCGGCATGGCGACCAACATACCGCCCCACAATCTGGGCGAAGTTGTCGATGCATGCTGCGCCTATATCGACGATCCCGAGGTCAGCATTGAAGCGCTGATGGAACATGTGCCGGGCCCCGATTTTCCGACCGGCGGTATCATTATGGGTCGCGGTGGCATTCGATCGGCTTACGCCACCGGACGCGGCTCGGTGATCATGCGCGGCAAGGTCGAGTTCGAAGATCTCAGCCGGGATCGTCAGGCAATCATCGTCACCGAAGTGCCCTACCAGGTGAACAAGGCGAAGATGGTCGAGCGCATCGCCGAGGTGGTAAATCTCAAGCTGATCGAAGGCATCGGAGATCTGCGCGACGAATCCGACCGCCACGGTATGCGCGTAGTGATCGAGCTCAAGCGCGATGCAGTTACCGAGGTCGTGCTCAACCAGCTGTACCGGCACACGGCGCTGCAAAGCAATTTTGCGGTCAATTCGCTGGCCATCATTGGCGGTCGGCCGGAGATGCTCAACTTCAAGCAGATCATCGCCGCTTTCATCGCCTTCCGTGAGGAGGTCATCAACCGGCGGACCGCGCATGAGTTGCGGCGCGCACGCGATCGTGCCCACGTTCTCGCCGGGCTGGCCATCGCAGTGGCCAATCTCGACGCGGTGATCGCTATGATCCGCAATGCCAAGGATCCCGGCGAAGCCCGCGCAAATCTTATCACCGAGCTCTGGCCGGCCGGCGATGTTGCGCCCCTAATTGACCTGCTCGACGAGCCGGGGCGTCTGGTTGTGGACGGAAAATACCAACTTTCCGAGGAGCAAGCGAAAGCTATCCTGGAGTTGCGCCTACACCGTCTCACCGGGCTTGAACGCGACAAGATCGGCGAGGAACTCAACCAGGTCGCCGAACGCATCAAGGATTACTTGGGCATACTGGGTTCTCGCGAGCGGGTGATGACGATTTTGCGCGAGGATCTCCTTGATATGAAGGAGCGTTTCTCGACCCCCCGCCGCACCTCGATCGAGGAGGGCGAGCTCGACCAGGATGACGAGGATCTGATCCAGCGCGAGGATATGGTCGTCACCGTCTCGCACACCGGCTACATAAAGCGTGTCGCTCTTTCGACCTACCGTGCCCAACGGCGCGGCGGCAAAGGCCGGGCCGGAATGGCGACCCGAACCGAGGACGTCGTCAGCCAAGTCTTCGTCGTCAACACCCACACGCCGGTCCTGTTCTTTTCTTCGCGCGGCATGGTCTACAAACTCAAGACCTACCGCCTGCCGATCGGCACGCCCCAGTCGCGCGGCAAGCCGCTGGTCAACGTTCTTCCGCTGACCCAGGGTGAACGCATTACCACCCTGATGCCCTTGCCCGAGGACGAAGATGCATGGGCTGATCTGTCGGTGATGTTCGCGACCTCGCACGGCAATGTCCGCCGCAATTCGCTTGCCGACTTCACCCGCATTATGGCCAACGGCAAGATCGCCATGAAGCTCGAGGAGGAAGAAGAGCTGACCGGCGTGCAGACTTGCGATGAGAACGACGATGTCCTGCTGGCGACAGGAGCCGGCAAATGTATCCGCTTCGCGGTCACAGCGGTCCGGGTGTTCGCCGGCCGCAACTCACGCGGAGTGCGCGGCATCAGGCTAGCCAAGAAGGACGAAGTGATCTCGATGTCGATCCTGCATCATGTCGAGGCCACGCCGGAGGAGCGCGAGGAATATATTAGAGTGGCTAATGCCAGGCGGCGGCTCGATGCCGCGGGGCGCGGCGAAGATTTAGGAGACGACGAGAATATGGTGGCCAAGCTTGAGACCGAGCGCTTTGCCGAGATGGCGGCGGCTGAGGAAATCATCCTTGCGGTTACCGCCAACGGCTACGGCAAGCGCAGTTCAGCCTACGATTATCGGATTACCGGCCGGGGCGGGCAAGGCATCACCAATATCGAGACTTCCGCACGCAATGGTGCCGTGGCTGCGACCTTCCCGGTCGAGGACGGCGACGGTCTTGTTCTGGTCACCGATGGTGGCAAGATTATCCGTGTCACCGTCGATGAAATCGGTATCATGAGCCGGCGAACCCAAGGAGTGACGATCTTCAGCGTCGACGACGCTGAGACCGTCGTATCGGTGACCCGTTTGGGCCAAGACGACGAAGTCGTCGAAGACAATGAGATCGACGAAGGCGACGAAAACGACGAGGGCGCAGAGAACGATAAGGACAGCGGCGGCAGTTGAACGCCTCGGCACTGCTAAACAGCGAGAAATCTCCAAAGGATGGCGAATATGAGCGGGACGCGAATTGGCGTCTATCCGGGTACGTTCGACCCGATCACCAACGGCCATATGGACATCATCCGCCGCTCGATGCACGTTGTCGATCGGTTGGTGGTTGGGGTCGCGGTCAACGCCGGTAAGGGGCCGCTGTTCAGCCTCGAAGAGCGAATGTCCATGGTCGAGCAAGATGTTGGCGCCAATGACGCTGGGCTCGCTGAGCGCGTCGAAATCCTGCCGCTCGATAATCTGCTGATGGATTTCGTCGTGCAGAGCGGCGGCACGCTGATTGTCCGGGGCTTACGCGCGGTTTCCGATTTCGAGTACGAGTTTCAGATGGCGGGGATGAATGCGCGCCTTAACCCCGATGTCCAAACCGTCTTCCTGACGGCCTCGGAGGGCAACCACTTCATCGCTTCCCGCCTAGTCAAAGAGATCGCAATCCTTGGTGGCGATGTATCCAGCTTCGTCTCGGCGAATGTCTGCGATTGCCTTGCCGATAAAGTGAAGGAGAGGGCCTGATCGGGCGATCGAGGCCAAGCTCCCGTGACGTGCCGGCTATTGACCCCTTGGCATTGCGTTCCTAAATTCCGGCGTTCGGTCGGCCTCCCGAGGGAGCCGGCCATTGATCAGTCCGCGGATGCAATCGAAACTTCATTTCACCCGCTCTGCGGGCCGGTAGCTCAGTGGTAGAGCAGACGCCTTTTAAGCGTCTGGCCGTGGGTTCGATCCCCACCCGGCCCACCATTTTTTTCTAAGTGCTTGGAATATCTATAACCATCTGAATTTTCTGCGTCTTTTCTTCCCACCGGTCCACAGAACTGGTACACATTGGGGATGGAAGACGTGGCAAAACATCCATGGCTATTCGAGCGCCGCGAGAAGGACGGCACCCATCGTTTCTATCTCCGGGCGCGCGTCCCAAAGGACCTTGTTGAGCTTCTTGGGAAGCGCGAGATCAAAAAGTCGCTCCGAACAAGTGACCGAGCCGAGGCGCGTCGGCTGATAAAAATCGAGGCTGCTGGCTTGCAGATTAAATTTGATACCGCGCGCAGAAAATTAGTTCGCCG
>JAPULJ010000574.1 GCA_027295145.1 Alphaproteobacteria bacterium
CCTTGACCGTGCGGGCTTGAGCGTTACATGGCACACGCGTCGCGCGCTGCGTTTTTCCATTCATTCCCTCTGTGTTTGCGTAGTGCCGTGGTAACGCTACTCGTGATGCTTCCGGTATTCGTGAATCTGTCCCTTGTGCACGCTCAAGTGTCCTCGCAACAACCCGCCGTCTTGGCAGTTGACGACGAGGTTCGCCCCCTTATTGAAGCGCTGAAGGATTCGGACGCGGGCGTACGATACTCCGCAGTGGAGGCGTTGCTTGCCATCGGGCCAGGCGCGAAGGCGGCGGTGCCGGCCCTGTCGGAAGTGCTGAAGGATCCCGATGCGGGCCTACGCGGGGCCGCGGCCGGCGCGTTGGGCGTCATCGGGCCGGATGCGAAGGCGGCGGTGCCGGCCCTGGCGGGAGTGTTGAGGGATCCGGATGCGGCGGTACGATGGTCCGCGGCAGGCGCGCTGGGCGCCATCGGGCCAGACGCGGAGGCGGCGGTGCCGGCCCTGGTGGCAGCGTTGCAGGATCCCGCCGCGGGCGTGCGCCGATCGGCGGCGGGTGCTTTGGCTGCCATCGGGCTGGACGCGGTGCCGGCCCTGGTGGCAGCGCTGAAGGATTCGGCTGCCGGTGTGCGCCGATCGGCGGCGGGCGCGTTGGCTGCTATCGGGCCGGACGCGAAGGCGGCGGTGCCGGCCCTGGTGGCAGCGTTGCAGGATTCGGCCGCCGGTGTGCGTGGGTTCGCGGCGGTTGCGTTGGCTGCCATCGGGCCGGATGCGAAGGCGGCGGTGCCGGCCCTGGTGGCAGCGCTGAGGGATTCGGATGTGGGCGTGCGCGGGGCTGCGGCCGGCGCATTGGCTGCCATCGGGCCAGACGCGGTGCCGGCTCTGGTGGCAGCGTTGAAGGATTCGGACCCGGACCTGCGCCGGTTCGCGGCAATCGCGTTGGGTGCCATCGGGCCAGACGCGGTGCCGGCCCTGGTGGCAGTGCTGAAGGATTCGGATGTGGGCGTGCGCGGGGCTGCGGCCGGCGCGTTGGCTGCCATCGGACCGGACGCGAAGGCGGCGGTGCCGGCCCTGGTGGCAGCGTTGCAGGATTCGGACGTGGGCGTGCGCCGCTCCGCGGCCGGCGCGTTGGGCGCCATCGGCCCGCAGGCGAAGGCGGCGGTGCCGGCTCTGGTGGCAGCGCTGAAAGACCCGGTCCGGTACACGTACGCGCGTCGATCCGCGGCAGACGCGTTGGGCGCCATCGGGCCAGACGCGGTACCGGCCCTGGTGGCAGCGTTGCGGGATGCGGACGTGGGCGTGCGCCGCTCCGCGGCCGGCGCGTTGGGCGCCATCGGCCCGGAGGCGAAGGCGGCGGTACCGGCCCTGGTGGAAGCGCTGAAGGACTCGGACGTGACCGTCGCCAGGGCCGCGGCAGAGGCGTTGGATGCCATCGGGCGGGAGGCCTCTAAATCCTAAGGCACGCCGCTTCCATGTTTATCGCTGTCTGACACGTTTCTGATGCCTCCAGGGGTGCATCTCGTCTTAAGTCAAGCCGCCCGAGACAGTTGTGGCGGCACCTGGAGATTGGCGCGGGCGTTGCGCAGCGCGGTACGCAGGCCTTCTTCCACTACCGGGTGATAGAAGGGCATGTCGAGCATCTGAAGGCATTCATGCCGGCGGAGCCCGCACCGATGATGGCAACGTCCACTTTGCGCGTCTTCATTGCTCTACTCCTCGCGTGCCGTTGCCGTCGAGCAGCGGATCCAATTCACCGCGTGCGTCGAGGGCGGAAAGTTGGTCGTATCCGCCAACGCCGCGGCCATCGATGAAGATCTGCGGGACCGTGTAGGCCCCCGATCTCTCGATCATCGCGACTTCCGTGTCTCGATCTGTGGTGACGTCGATGTCCGTGTAGGGCACGGCTTTGGCGTCCAGAAGCGCCTTCGCGGCTACGGAGTACCCGCACCAGGATTTCGTGTAAATCTCTACCTTTGCCATGGTCGGCTCCTGCATGAATTTCTCATTACTATCTGGGCGTATACTCTAGGGATCCCGAACAACCTGATCTATGATAGTTAGTCGTGATTTTCGCTATAGATCGTCTAATCTTCATAGGATATTGCCAGGTCTTTTCAGGAGCCGGCCATGGAGGTCTTGAGCGATGTCCTGCGCACCCTGCGGGTTCGAGGCAGCGTCTATTTCTGCGATTGCCTGGAGCCGCCCTGGTCGCTGGAATTTAATGACCAGGCAAATGCGAGCTTTCATCTGGTACGTCGCGGTGAGTGCTGGGTGACGGCGGGGGACCTTGTCGAGAGGCTCGGATCCGGGGATCTCGTGTATGTCGGTCCCGGCCTCACGCACGTTCTGGAAAGCCACAATCCGGCCGACCCGCAACCGCGGCAACAATCGGCCACCTTGCTGCTGTGCGGCTACTGCGGGTTCGACACCGCCCACGTTCATCCCCTGGTGGCGTCTTTCCCCACATTCACCATCGTGCGCGAGGAAGAGCTCCTGCAACACGCCTGGCTCAAAGGCACACTGGATCAGCTGAGCGCCGAGTACCTGTCCCAGAGACCCGGCGCCGAGGTGGTCGTGGACAGGCTCACGGAAGTCGTGCTGGTGGAGCTCATTCGTCTGAACTTCGGTCGTCCGGGTCAGAGCGGGTTCATTCGGGCGCTGCTGGACAAGCGCATCGCCAAGGCACTTGGGTCGCTGCACGATAAGCCGCAGGTTGCGTGGACGTTGAAGTCACTGGGCAGGGAGGTGGGAATGTCCCGGGCGGCGCTGGCGAAAAGTTTCAAGGAACTCGTGGGGCAGACCATGTTCGAGTACCTGACGGATTTGCGCATGCAGCGAGCGCGAGTCATGCTCGCTGACACTCTGAAACCCATTCATGAAGTGGCCAACAGCGTTGGCTATGAATCGGATCTTGCCTTCACGCGAGTATTCAAAAAACGCTCAGGAGTGACGCCGACGAGATTTCGGAAACTCGCCAGCACCAAGCGCGATCAGCCCGAGGAGTCGGAGAACGCCAGCGGCGCGCTCGTCGGTTGACGCCGGAGTCAACTTGGAGCCGCGGGGGGAACTGGCGTGCCAATGCGGCGCCGGTGCCGAGGCCGATGGTGTTGCAGACAGGTTTCGCCAAACTAGCTTGCCAGCCGGTCGGGGACAGGTTTCCAGGCTTGCGTGGCAAACGCATCATCGAGCGGCGTTTCGGTGACGTGATTGACGTAGTTGCTCAAGGTCTTGAAGCTGATACCTAAAATCACCTCGAGAACTTGCGCCTTTGTGTAACCCGCGGCGAGGAAATTCGCGATGTCGCTGGTGGACAACCAACCGCGCTGCTCGACAGCCGCCCTCGTAAACGCCCGCAAAGCTTCCAACCTTCCATCGTCAATCGGTTGGTCATTTCGAATTGCCTCTATCACGTCGGCAGGCACCTTTTGCATCCTGGCGACCACGGAATGAGCCGCCATACAATAATCGCACTCGTTATAGCGGCTGGCTGTCAAGATCACTATCTGGCGTTCGGTGGCTGAAAAAGACGACTCGTCGAAGAGTTGTCCGATCATCATATATGCTTTGACCGTAGCGGGGGATTCCGCCATTACGCCCAGCAAGTTCGGAATGAATCCATACGCCTTTTCAGCGCTTGCTAATAGCTCAGCTGATTCTGCCGAGGCTGTTTCTTTCGTGTGTATGTCGAATTGACTCATGCATGAGCTCCTTTTGTGTCGCACTTATCAAGCGGCTACCGTCCGGCAGCATCTTTCCGGGTAAAACCTTGGCGTATAATTTAGGGACTCCAAATGATTCGATCTATGACAGTTAGTCGTTATGTTTGCTATTGATCGTCTATTGTTCATATGCTGCTGTCGCCTCTTTCCAGGAGCGGCCCTGACCGCCGATCGCGGCTGACCCAGGCCGCCCAGGGCAACAGTGCGATGTTGCCGGACACCTTGTTGTTGGCCACCAGCCGATGTGCCTCTGCCGCTTCACTTAACGGCAACGTCCGGTCCAGCAGTGGACGTATCTTGCCTTCACGCACGAGTCGCAGGCCGAGCTCCATGTCGCGCTTGTCGCTTGCCATCGATCCTTTCAGTACCTTCTGCTCGAAGAACAGACTGCGGATATCGAATTTGACTTCCGGGCCAGACGCGAATCCAAAGGCAACAATGACGCCGGTTGCTTTCGCCGCTGCAATACTGGTGGCGAGAACATCGCCGCCGAGGTTGTCGATAACGACGTCAGCACCGCGACCATCAGTCCACTTTTTAACGCGTTCCGCGAGATCTTCATTGCGCGTATTGATCACGAGATCTGCACCGATCTCGCGGACAAAGTCAGCTTTTGACGCGCTGCGTATGGTCGTGGCGACTTCGGCACCCAGCGCCTTGGCAACCTGAATCTGCATGCTGCCGGAGCCTGAGGCACCGGCCTGCACCAGGACCTTGTCGCCAGCCTTGACGCCGCCGACTTCTTTCACCGCACGAACCGCCGTAGCAAGCACGACGGGTAGCGTCGCCACTTCCTCGGGCTTGAGGCCGGTGTCGTCTTTCAATAGGAATCGGGCGGGAACCTCAATGTACTGCGAGTACGTTCCCGTGACGTGCAGACCGGGCAAGCCAAAGCTCGGTGCCTGGCTCGCCGGATAGATGTCGTAGTCTTCCTCGTTCTGTGGATAGCCCGGGACAACGATGACGCGTTCGCCGATCTCGAAATCGGTGACACCCTTGCCCGGCCGAAAAACTTCACCGGCGGCATCGGTGCCAAGGATGTGAGGAAATGGGAGATCCGGCACGATCGAGCCTTCGCGGAGATAGTGATCCAGACGGTTCACACCCGCGGCGAGGATCTTGACCAGGACGTTACCCGGTTTGGGTTTTGGTGTTTCGACGTCTGCATACTCGAGTACGTCGAAATCGCCGAACTGGTTGATGACTGCTGCTTTCATTGGTTTGCTCCGTAGTTTCGAAAATTTCGTTAGTGGAAAACCACGGCTGTCACGATAGGCCAGCAGGCTTTTCTGATAAACTAGTCAATCAGAGAAAGATTTGTGCGAAATACGCAAAATCGAGGATTCAACGATGGACAGTGTCGCGGCGATGCGCATGCTTGTGCGGGTTGTAGATTCGGGCAGTTTCTCGGCGACAGCACGTCAGCTTGGCGTTGCCCCGTCGTCTGTGTCTCGTCGGATCAACGAACTGGAAGAGGACCTGGGCGCACGATTATTTGCGCGCACGACCCGGAAGCTGAGCCTTACCGAGGCGGGGCAGCTCTACTATGAACGGGTCTCCAATATCATCAACGAGGTAGATGAGGCGAAGCTCGCGTT
>JAPULJ010000575.1 GCA_027295145.1 Alphaproteobacteria bacterium
GCCCCAGGCGTAGTCCTTTTCTTCAGTGTCGTTGACGCCAAGCCCCGGCGAGGAAACGAGGCGTTTGGAGGTTTCATTGGTGAATTGAACCCAATCGCCGGCAAACGCTCCGGCGGCGAACATGAACGATGCGCAGAATGAAAGTGTTTGATACGCCCTTGGCATGGTGGTTTCCTGTTCAAAGCGTCCAGAGAAATCCTTGTGTTCCGTTTCGCGTCTCACAAACGCGACCACTATTGACCCGGACACCCCCTACGGCGTTCCCGATGAACCCTTATTCTCTATCGGGGACATACACCCCAATTGGCGAGCAAAGTGAGGAGATCCGATGCGCCGACGGTCCCGTTTCCGTCCAAGTCGGCCGGGTGCAGCGGATTTGGGCCCCATGCAAAGAGCAGAGCGAGGAGATCGGCGGCCCCAACGTTGCCGTCGCCGTCGATGTCGCCGGTGCAGCACTCATCCGGGAGGCCGTCGCCGTTGAGGTCGTCGCTATCACCAAGGATGATGTCAATGATATCCAGGACGCCGTTGGCATTGCAGTCCGTTTGTGTTCCGCTGTACACGGTCAAGAAGACGTCGAAGTCGACCTCGTCCACGAAGTGGTCCTGGTTCACGTCGTCGATGGCGCAAAGGTCATCGTGCGTATAGGGTCCGCCGCCGAAGCACGACGCGAAGATAAGGAAGTCGTCCATCTCGACGTCGTCGTCAATGTCGTTCACATCGGCGTGGTTGAACTCACGCCTTCCCAGCGACGCTAGGAAGTCGATGACAAGTGCACGCTCGTCGTCGCTCAGTCCGCCCGCTACCGGAAGCGGACAGTCCGGACACGGCGGGATCTCCGGGTTGAAGTCACAAAACTGGGGATCAAGCCCGTTGAGGAACAGCTGGGCGGATGGACGTGCCTCGCTGTCGGTATAGCAATGATACGCGACGGCGATCTCGATGCGGTCCGAAAAGAAGAAGCCGGCCACGCGACCATCGTGAATGATCGGATCTCGCGTGCGCAGACCCATCATTGGTGTGGTCCGGAATTCAGTCCCTTCCGCGCCGCCCTGTACAACAAGATCGCCCAGTTCGCCCATATCGTGTAGCAGGAAGTCGCTGTAGGGCACGACCAACTTATTACGAAGGGCGTCCTCCAAATTCGGATCGTCTGCGGTAGTAAACGCCCGGACGTGACAATCGCCGCAACCGATGCTCATGAAGAGTGCCTCGCCGGTCATTCCGGATTTAGGTGTTTGCGGCGGCGCCGTAATGAATCGCTGAAAGTCAGTCAACTCTGCGATGAAGTCAAAGTCTTCCTCCGGATCGGCAACGTCGTCGCAGTCTGCAAGCTCCGGCGGAAAGATCCCATTTGGGTCATTGTCCACCGGCTTGAACGGATTGGTGATCCCTAACTCGTTGAGGGAGGCGCCAGCAGAAAATGTCATCATCGTCGCTGCATGTGCTTTCCAGCCGAAGCGACCAACATGATCAAGCTCGTCTTCGACCGCGCCAACTATATGCACTCGACCACTAATGCCGTCTCTATCGGCATCATCAGGATCCGCTAGCGCCTCGATGTCTCCATCGGCAATAGCCTCAACAAGACCATACCCCATCATGCCATTGGTCACGCGCAACGTAATCGAGTTTGCCTCATCTGGAACAACTTCCGCACATTCCTCGGAGATCGATTCCTGCTGGAACAGTGAACCACCGAAGTCCACAAGTGGATCGAAGTTTCCCTGCCTGTCTATGAAGCCAGCCCGCGTGACGGTCACCGTCCCCGTGCCACCAACCGTATTGTTGTGGCAGCTTCCGCAACTATCCTGATTGAAGATTGGACCCAGCCCCTCCTCGGCGGTAAAAACGCGGCTGTAGGACTCCTTTCCAATAAAGAATCGGTCAAGCTGATCCGGGGTCAGTCCCAGCAGCGGATCACCCGACCGCGGCTGAGCGACGATTCCCCCGGCCGAAGCGGAGTCAACCACGACCGCGGTCGTCCCCGCCATGAAAATACATGTCATTAGAATTGTCAGCCCGGCCCATCGATGAGCGCGTATATCAGACCTGTACTTGCCTTGAACTGACCTGTGACCTCGTTGATCTCGCACAATCTTGCTCCTCTCAATCATCGTACTGAATAGAAAACGGGTGGTGGCAGATGACCCGCTTGTCCTGGCTTTGACTCAACTCCATGTTCGCCGCCGCAGACCCACCAACAGGGGCTGGGGCGGGGGCGTACCCGGCAAGAGCACTTTACCTCGTTCGGACCGTGGATGCCATTCCTTTTTTGCAATGGCAGGATGGTGAATTCGGAGTCCGATGCGGCCCGGACCGGCCTGGGCTCCCCCGGATTTCCACCCCGAATACACTCAGAGCAACCCCGGTCGGTGTGTTTCTTGTCATAGGTTCGCTACGGAATAGGCTGCTGATGCAGAAAAGAGTCATTCTCTCAATTACGAACCTCGGGACTCTGGCGGTCATGTTCCTGCTCATGATGGCCGGCTGCCGAGATCAAGGCGACCCCGGTCAAGGCCAGACCGCTGGGCCGACCGGTCGTGAGCTGCCTCCCGATAATACTGGTGGCTCGCTACCTGACGGCCCCACGGCGAACGCTCCCTCCGCCGCCTTGGACCCCGATCTGGCGCCGATCTTCGCCCTCATTTCTCAGAACCAGTTCGGCCCCGCTCGAGACCGCGTAACCGACTACCTCCAGCAGAACCCCCAGACCGGCCAGGTTCAGTTCTTGCTTGGGCTGACCTACCACCGGGAAAAGCGCTACGCGCTGGCCCGACCGCATTTCGCCAAAGCGACGGAACTCAGCCCGCAGTTCCACCCCACGTATCATTTCTACGGCTGGTGCTTGTACTACCTCGGCGAGACGGAACAGGCGCGAACGGCTTTCCAGGAACACCTGCGCCTCGCTCCC
>JAPULJ010000576.1 GCA_027295145.1 Alphaproteobacteria bacterium
AACTCCGTGCGCTGGGTGCTGAATATCTCTCGGCGGCGGCGCGGCGCAGCCGACGGTCAGCGAGGCGCTTAAGATTGCGGCGGCGATTCTTTTCATATCGGTTCCTCCGTTGTGAACTCGGTCCCTCGCATCGGTTGGTGAGCGACATGTTCGTTCGCGATACCGGAAATCCGAATGCCTTCCCGGTTCCATACGCCGAGTTTCGTTCGGTTATCGTGCCAGTTGCGTGATGAGCATCGAGCATCTTCTTGGGATGGTGATCTTGCGCGATCGCCGCCGGTCATCCAAAACGACACGGTGGGTGATGGGGAGCCCAGCTTCAAACCCCGAGCCAACAGGTCGCCTGGCGGGGCAGCCACGTCCTCGCCCCAATGGGTCATCGCCACGCCGCGCAGCTCCTCGACATCGCCGAGGCAGGCATGGTCGAAGTGCCGGGCAGCGAAGCGGGGCAGCGCGCGCACTGCCGGTCCACCGGCGACGGTTATGATCCGGGGGTTCCTGGTCTTGGCATAGGCGGCCAAGTGAAACATCCGGTCGAGCCCGGAGATCAGCCCGGTCAGCACCAGCATGTCCGGCCAGCCGAGGAAATCGGGGTCGAGCAGGTAGCCATCGGTCCGCTCGGAGTAGAGCCGAAGTTCCGTGGTCGCCGGATTGAAGGCGCCTGCAAGAAAGACATGGCCCGAGCCGCTCGGCACCCGCCACGGGCTGCCTGTGGTTCGGTGGAAGTCGTCGAAGAAGACATTTACAATCAGGATTTTCTTGCGCATTGCTGCCCCCGGCATCTGTTTGTCGCTGGCCGCAATCTGGCCCGGCGGGGTACGGAAATCCGAAGCCCCGGGATTGCCTCGCCGGCTGTTCGGGGGATTGAGTCAGTCGCTCAGGAGGGTGCGTAGGCGACGCTCGGAGACTGGCATCTTCGCTTCTGACGCGAAGGCCCTCCACAGATGCGCTTTCGGGGTGCCCTGATAGCGCTCGGGCATCTCGTCGAGGAGGCGGTCGCGCGGCCAGCAGGTGGTCTGGTAGCGTTCGGAGATTTTGGCGATTGCCCTAGCGCGGCTGTAGACTGAGATATTGCCAAAAGCTTCGCGCGACAGTGCCCGCAGCGCAGCGTCGCGCTGGCGGATCGCACGCTCGCGCCACCATGGAATGCCGCCGTGGCCCTGGATGACGCCAAAGGCTTCGTTGAGATTGTCGCAATCATGCGCGAGATAGCGGCCGAGCGAATTTGCCAGCCAATTCCGGAGGTCCGGTGTGAGTGGCAGATCCCCCATACAGCGGCTGTGAATGGCGTAGAGCGTTTCAATGTTTCCCAGCATCTCATGTCCCTTCTTCTGCGGGATTTCGACACCGGAGAATATGCGGGAGCGGCCGTCAAAATAATGTCTTTGACGGCGTCAATCGGCAGTCTGAAAAGTGTCAATTTACCGTCAATCAGACGATTTTCGTCAAAGTTGAGGAAATTCGAGAGGGTTTGAGCGGACAATTCGTTAAATTGGTGTGAATCACCCGCTCTCATGTAGGAGCAGTCTCGATGATGTCCCGCAAAACCGCGCCCCAATGGCGTTTCCTGGGCGATATCTCTATCCCCGGAGCCAATAACGGTTTGACGCCGCATCTGGGCAAGAAACCGATCGCGCTACTTGCCTATCTGGCCCTCGCGCGCGAGGGTGCCGGGCGCGACGAGCTGGCGGCGTTGTTGTGGCCCGATCCCGACCCCTCGCGCTCGAAGCACAATCTTCGCCAGTGCCTATTGTCGCTGAGGAAGGCTTTCGGCGATGGTCTGAACGAAGTGCTCGAGGTCTCCGACGACGGGCTGGCGCTGAACCATGCGGTGATCGAGGTCGATGTGCTCCGGCTGGTCGAGATCGACGCGGGCCGGATGGCGCCGGCGGAGGAACTGCTCGATCTCTGTAGGGGGCCGTTCCTGCGCGGGCTCACCACCCGTGCTGGGCCGTTCGACGCCTGGGCGTCGGCACAGCGCGACCGACTGGCGGGCGCAGCATGCAGGGCGCTGAACGCGGCGCGCGCAACGGCGGAGCGCGCCGGGCGCAAGGCCGAGGCGGCGCGCCTGACCGCCGCAGTTGACGATTTGGGGATCCGCCCGCCGGTGGCCCCACTGACAGCGGCTGCGCCCGCGCCTCGCCAGCGCCAAAACTGGGCACGGCGTGCCGCAGCCGCCGTTGGCGTCGCCATGATCGTCTTCGCAAGTATCTGGGGTGCCTACTCCATTTCGCCGGATGTCCGGAGAATTGTCGATGCGTACACCCCGGGCAAACCGTCCCCGCCGGGGATCGCCGTATTGCTGTTCACCACGGTAAACGGCACCAAACAGGAAGTCGGCCTGGCTGGCGGCGTGACCTTGGGCGTTACCTACGCGCTGTACGCGATCACGGCGAAGGAACTGTTTGTAGTGACGCCGGCTTCCGCGGCGCAGGAGTTGGGTCACAAGCAGCGCATCGCCCGTGCGAAAGATCTGGGCGTGCGCTATCTGATTTCAGGTTCCGTCGAGGTCTTGGGGGGCGACATTCGGGTCGATGTAGAGTGTCTCGATGCCGACACCGGGCGAATCATCTGGCGCGCTCGTTTTTATCAGCCGATGGCCGAGGCCTTCAGATTGCAGGACGACATTACGCTTAGGATCCTCAAGGAGTTGGATATCGAACTCAGCACCGCCGAGCGGAACCGGATCCAGTATCTCGACGACACACAAAATTTGTATGCTTGGCTGGCCGCCGCGAACGGCGTGAAGCATCTGATCAAGGTCAATAGAACCGATGGGGAGATTGCGAGGGCGTCGTATCAGAAGGCGCTCGAATTCGATCCCGACTACGTGAGCGCAAGGCGCGGTCTGGCCTGGGTTGCTTTCCTCAGCGTGCGGCTGGGTTGGGCCGAGGATCCCGTGGCTGCGTTCCGCGAGGCGGAGAGCCAATTGGGGATCGTGCTCCGGAAAAGACCAGACGATGGAACGACCAAGAGCCTTCAGGGGGCGATACTTTTGCTCAACGCGAGATATGACGAGGCGATAGCGGCAGGCGAGTTCGCGGTGGAGAGGTTGCCGGGTTCTGCCGACACCTGGGCCGTGCTGGCCCACACCCTAACCTATGTGGGCGGGCACGAGCGGGCGCTAGAGATAATCGACGACCAGGCGATGAAGCTTAGCGAGATGCATCCCGCCTGGTATCGTTGGACAAGGGGCCGTGCGTTGCGGATGGCCGGAAGATTCAAAGAATCGATCCAAGTGCTGGAGGAGGATCTTGGCCGGGAAGTGCCAGCCCTCGTCCATTTGGTCGAGCTGACAGCGTCCTATTCTGCCGCGGGACGCCTCGCGGAGGCCCGGATGATCGCGGCAAGAGTTCGCGCGCTCGAGCCCGGCTTCTCCGCCTCGGCCTGGCTCGATCACCCGCGCATCAAGCTCCCGGGAATTCAGAGCCAGGAGTTCGAATATCTGTCCAAGGCCGGTCTCTAGAACCATTTTCGCATGGTCTAGGTCAGAACCCCGGGAACGGTAGCACCAGCGGCAGGTAGGTGATCGCCAGTACGAAGATCAGCATGACACCCAGGATCGGCAGCACGCTGACGATCACCTCGCCCAACGGTTTCTCGAACCGGAAGGCGGCGAGGTAGAGGTTCATCCCCACCGGCGGTGTCAGGTAGACGTCGCCACCGCTGGCCATCGCCTTGCCGGCGAGATCGGCGGCCATTCGCGCCGGCGAGCAGGCCGTGACGGCAGCGCCAACGAGTGTGATGCCAAGAAGAACAGTGAGCTTCCGGAGCATGGCGACCTCGCAAAACATTTCTTGTCGTCAACGAAAGATTGCAAAGATCATATCGGCGATGCGAAGGTGTCGGATGACCGGACAGGTATTTTAAGCCCGCGGTCAGACGGGCCATGCGAGACGATTTGCAGTGCCCGGGGCCACGCGGAATATTGACAGTCTCCGAGATGAACCGTGCCCAGCCAAAGGGGGAGCGGGTGCAAGACAGACTGTTCATTCGCATGCTCACAGGGGACGACCTTCAGGTCGAGGCTCCCATTCCGCTTCAATGGAAGGGCCGTACCGCGCGCGCCTTGTTCGCCTTGCTGGCGTTGCAACCTGGCGAGCCGGTTCTGCGAGATTTGCTGGCCGTGCGGCTATGGCCGGATCACCAAGCGGCGCGCGGCAGTCTTCGTATGGCACTTCTTTCGCTTCGTCGCGTCATCGACCCGGTCTTTCCGGATATGATCCGTGCAACCAATGAGTCGATCATGCTCGACGTCGAGCGCGAAGCCGTCGATTGGGTGTTGTTTGAAAACCTTTGCAAGCGCCCTGACGTGGATTCCCGCATTGAGGCACTAGAACTCTATAAGGGCGATCTCGAGTTGTCGGCAGTCTTCCCGTCGCCGCAGGAAGCGCTCACCGAACTGCTGCGCAATAAATGCGAGCAGTTGAGGGAAACCGCGATAAGGACCGGCGTAGACCTCATTGCTGAATTCGACATCACGGGTCCGACAGATCGGATCGGCTTCGTCGCGCGCAAGGTTCTGACGATCGAGCCGGCAAACGAGCCGGCTCATCGGGCGATGATGCGCGCTCATGCAAGGGCTGGAGACCGGTCCGCGGTGCTTCGGCAGTACGAGCAATGCTACAGAGTGTTGGACGAACTTTACGGCCTGGGCCCGTCTGAAGAGACCATAGCGCTGAAAAACGAAGTCATCGGAGCGGTGGCCCCAGGCCCCGCGGAACCATCCGTGCAGTCCGGCATGTCGGCGCGCAACGAAACGACATCGTTAGCGCAGCCGTTGGTGCAGGGTAAGGGGCCTGGGCGGCGCAGGTTTCTGGTGGCGGCCTTTGTGCTCGTCCCACTCGGTTGGGCCGCGATCGAGTTCTGGCCATGCGCGTCAAATCCATATTGTATTGACGAATCCCCGCTGCCCGTAATCGTGTTATCGCTCGAGTTCGATGAAGCCGACCGGCACGTCGCTGAGATTGTAGATAAAATCAGGGCGGCTTTCGAGAAAACGCTCGGGCGAATTGCCGGTGCAATTGTGATCACTCAAACCGTTCCAGTGCCTGAATTGACGAACCTTTTGGAGGATAGCTATGCTGTCGATGCGACCATCGAAAGGTCGGGCAAGGGATTGCGCATCTATGTTGATCTTCGCGATGGAGGTTCCAAAGCCATTGCCGATAAATACCAATATAACATTGATGTTCAAGCGCTCGGTGGCCTCGCCGACCGGCTTGAAGCAGACTTGATACCGGCCTTGCGCTCTAGAATCGGACTCGATCAACGATCAAAATGACGAATTACGAAAGCAGCGCCGTTGAAGCCTGATCTGGGGACGAAGCCGATCTTCGGGACGCGCCTTTCGGTGGCGGCAGAGTTGGTCCGACTGTTCAAATGTCTTGGCGCGGCGCGAAACTCAACCGCCGCACCGAGGCGGACATCGTCACCTTCCTCGACCAGCGGCTCGCCTTTGCCTCGCCGCCGATCTCTTGGCGTATCGTCTGCGACAGGCTAGGGTCCTTCATCGATGTCGCGCTCGCCTAGAGCAGCTAAATCTGAACTAAATTGTGAGAGAGGGAAGTGATGATCCTCCGCGGGGCAACATTCTTCACCGGTGTCGTGATCATGGCTTTGGGTCCTGCGCTGGCTTGGGCTGAAATCTTGATCGCGACCGCCGGACCTATGACCGGTCAATACGCTTGGTTCGGCGAGCAGTACGCGCGCGGCGCCGAGATGGCCGTGGACGATATCAACGCGGCCGGCGGCGTCCTCGGTGAGACGGTCAGGATCATTGTTGGCGATGATTCCTGCGACCCGGAACAAGCGGTGGCGGTGGCCAACAGTCTGGCGAATGACGGGGTCGTCTTCGTAGCCGGGCACTATTGCTCTCATTCGTCTATCCCCGCATCAAAGGTCTACGAGAATGCGGGGATCCTCATGATCTCGCCGGCTTCGACCAACCCCAGGCTGACCGACGAAGGCGGTCCCAACGTGTTTCGAGTCTGCGGCCGCGACGACCTGCAAGGCAGGATCGCCGGCGACTACCTGGCGGATCACTG
>JAPULJ010000577.1 GCA_027295145.1 Alphaproteobacteria bacterium
AACGACCCCGACCTATCCCACCGGCTGATCAATCAAGTTTATGAGACCCTACCCGCCCACAAACCCATCGCCGTGCGCGCGGCCATCGAAGTCGCCGGGGCGGATCTGCGCTTTCTGCCGCCCTACAGCCCTGACTTTAACCCCATTGAAATGGCCTTCTCCAAGCTCAAGGCTATCCTCAAAAAGACTGCTGCCCGAACCGTCGATGACCTCTGGGACGCCATCGTCCAAGGCATCGACAGCTTCACACCAACGGAATGCGAAAACTATTTCGCTGCCGCCGGCTATGACCGCAAATGATCGGAAAATGCTCTCTCATGTCCGAATTCAAGGTTCGGGACAAAGGTTTCCGCTCACCGTTTTGCCGGTGTCGAGATTTGAGTATGGCCGGCGCGCATGACAGGAGACGAGACCCTCTAAACGACGGTTGATCAATCTCTGATGCGCGGGTCGGAACCGCATGACCTGGGTTCGTCGTGGGGCTGCCTCGGTCTAGATGACGAGCGTGGGACAGGTCCTGCTCGTAGAGCATTCGAGGGTTCCCCTGACCGCGGTCTCGCCTCCAGGCATGGGCGCCGGCGGGCTTTTTCCGATGCCGGCTTTTTCTCCTTCTCGTGTTGTTGGGTTTGCTTTGCCTGAAGTGCCTTCAGGTGGTCTTTGTCGGTGCGACGAGGTGGGCGATAGCCCAGATGAAGCCGAGCAGCTCGCGGGCGATGGCGGCGGTCACCAGGCGGGTGTCCTTGCCTTGGGCGCGCATGCGGCGATAACGGGCGCAGAGCCGGACCTGGGCCTTCCAGGCGATGTTCCGCACCTCTTTGGGCAGACCTTGGAGGCGCTTGAGCAGGCAAGGCGAGACGCGCGCGGGCAGGCGGTAGCACCAGGCCGCCTCGACCAGGACGCGGCGCGCCTGGAGGTTGCCGGCCTTGGTGATCGGGCCGCGGCGAACCCTGCCGCCGCTGCTATCCTCCGAGGGCACCAGACCGAGGTGAGACATGAGCTGACGCGGGCTATGGAAACGGGTGACGTCGCCGACCTCGGTCAGGATCGTCACGGCGGTGATCAGCGCTACGCCGCGCAGGGCCTGGAGGGCTTGGACCACCGGCGCCAGGGACCAGTTCGCAGCCAAGGCCTCGATCTGCACCGTCAGACGCTCGCACCTGGCCTGGGCGTCCTCGACGGCCTGGATGTAGTCCTCCAACACGATCTGCTGGGCCGGCTGCTCGAAGCGGAGCCTCGCCAGCCAGCGCCGGTGCGCCAGGGTCCAATTCTTGCCGGCTCGCACGCACCCGTGGCGCAGCAGGAAGCCGGTCAGCTGCTGGCGCGCCCGACGTAGCGCCCTGACCGATGCCGCGCGGGCCCGCACGAGATCGCGCAGAGCCTCGTGCGCGGGCTCGGGAACCCACACCGCCGTCAGCTCGCCGGCCCGGTCCAGCTTGGCCAGACCCAGACAATCGCGCCGGTCGGTCTTGACCCGATGGCCAGGACGCCGCGGGATCAGCGACGGCGCCACCACCGCGCAGTCGTGCCCCAGTCCTGTCAATTGGCGATAGACCCCATAACCGTAGGGGCCGGCCTCATAGCAAAAGCGCAGTTTGCGACCCTCGCGCCCCAGCCGCTCCGCCAACTTCCGCAAAGCCGCCGGCCGGTTCTCGATGATACCGAAATAGCGCGCCCCCCAGCGCAAGCCGCCCTCGGCGATAGCAACCGAGATCGTCTCTTTGTGAACATCAAGTCCAACATACGTGATAGTCTTCTCCATGATCCGTCTCCTATGTATGAGGCCAGGCACCGGACCATCCGGCGCAACCCTCGACACATGCATACTGTGAGACGGGTCACCCAGATCTCAATCGGACATGGGGTCTAGGAGAGAAGCTGTACCACAAGCAGCATAGTTGAGGCGCCCTGTTGCAACTCTTTTTTCCTCCGGCGGCTTCCTCGAAAAGAAAGTCTGCAAACACCTAGCGGGCGTTCAACCCATTAATACTGGCGAGACCCTCATAAACCTTCTCGGCTACGAAGGTGTTACCAGCGACGGTCAAGTGCCCCTTGGATCCGAAAAATCCTTTGATGTCTTTCTGGAAGTACAACTTCGTCACCTCGGAAGGAGGAACCCGCCGCAACTCCGTGACTAGATTAAGGTACGGGATCCCTCTTTTTTCCGCTTCGCGGCGAAGGAATTCCTGGAACCTGTCATTGCCGGTGTTCCGGTATTCGCTTGCTGTAGGCAAATGGACGAGGAAAAGCCTACTGTTCTTGGTTTCGTTGAGTTTTTTCAAGCTGTCAAATACCGCACCCACCAACCCCGCTGCCTCATCAGCGCCAACCTTCGACCCTCCCTGGGAGCTGGGAAGGTTGACGGCGCCGACTTCGCCGGCCAGCCTAACCACGTTGACCAACCTCAGGTATTTGAGCACCCTGTGGAACGACAATTTGGTCACGGGGACGTTTTCAACCGAGATCCCGCCGTTTCGTAGTCTCAACTTGGGTTTCGGCACGCCGAAGAGCAGGTCCGACGTCATGCGCAAAAAGCCGACGGTGATAAAAGCGAACACATGGACATTATGATCGAGTCGGGCGGCATCGCGTTTGTACCAAAGATACGCCTGACCAATGCCGTACCCTCCCTGGCCCATGTTGACCGTCTGCAACCGGGGATCGATGGTTTCGAGAAGACGACACCAAGTGTGGTCGTTATCGACACCATAGCCGAGCGTGAACGAATCACCCGAACATATGACCCTGATCCTCCCTTTCGGAACCTTGGTGGTAAAATCGTCCTGGTTGCGGAATCGCTGGCTGTTGGTCTTGAGAAAAACTTTCGGACCATACATGTCGTCAATAGAAACATTGGGCTTGTTGATCCACCCCAGTAGCGGATCGTATTCAGTGTGGAGCCGTTCAGCGAGAAACGGTTCCTTCTCGATTTCCTGGCGCGCGCCTTGGTAGGCAAAATACAAACTCGCCCCACCCTCGAAGACAACGAAAAGGAAAATTACGACAAGAAGATTCGTCAGGCCAATTTTGATGATTTTTTTAAAAGATCTCATTCAAATCGGCTTCCCTCAGGACGACATCCAAGACTCATAATGTTAATAGCGTATCAGCGTCAGAAGGTCGAGCGCCTGTTCGGCGAACTCAAGACACGGATCAACCTGCGGCGGCTCCGCCTCAGACGCCTGAGGCACGTCTCCGAGCAGGTTCTCATGGCCGCCACCGCACAGAACCTGAAAAGACTAGTCAAGCACCTCAGCCAACAACAGGGCGGCCCTGCAATGGCAGCCGCCTAAGCGCCGCACAGGGACAGCATCGACCCAGCCCAAATCTCACCTCAGGGCAGGCGACAGCCAACTCTCGATCGACTTTTTCAACAGCTTCCGGGGTTTTCGGGACCTACGACACCCTTCCAAACGACTCATTCGTTGAGGTGCCGTGACAGATTGACGGGTGCGGCTGGCTCCCTAGCCGCCATGACGAGTCTCGATCCAGAAGCATCTGAGCCACCCGACAGAGGGACCAAACCTCGTGAGTGTCGAGATGCCCCCCATCACGAGACTGGCGGCGCGCCGGCCGTTCGGTTGCAAAGTCGGCTAACAAACCGAGGAGTTTGTCGTGAAAAATGCGAACCAAGACGTGAATCGCCTTCGACAGCCGATCGTGCTATTGTCTTCGAGTAGTTGGAGGTGCTATCTGGGGAATCCCGGTCAATACCACGTTCCCCAACGGCGGCATCGCAGTCCCTGACCAGGGCGCTCTAACTGGACCCGAACCATACCGTTGCGCTGATGGTACAAAGTATGGCCAGCTGCTTACCAGACACCACGACGACGCTGTCACCACCGCCAAGAGATCAGTCGATCTCAATCCCAATTCCGTCTACGGACATTGGATTTTTGGCTTCGTGCTCATTTTTTCGGGCAATGGTGATGAGACCATCGAGCAGATCAAGACGGCCAAACGCCTGAGCCCGCGCGACCCAAGCCTGCCCGCCTTCTACTCGATCTGGGCAGAAGCCGCACTTACAAAATCGATCACACACCGCCTTCGGTGCCAAAGCACCAACTGCATCAAATGACCGGCGCGAACAATCATGGTAGGCTCGTTGAACTGCTGACAGCTGTCCGCCGCCAATTGAGCTCGGGCCAATTGGAGGTTGCAGAGGCAACACTGGACCAAGTCCTCGAATTAGCGCCGGGTCATCCCTACGGCATCCACTACCTTGGCCTGCTTCGCCACCTACAGAACCGGCCGGGCGAAGCGCGTCGCTTTCTTCGGCAGGCCGATCAGGGCGTCCGCCATGACGCGGTCGCGTGTTTCAACTTTGCAACCGCCCTGCAGGAACATGGGCTGCATGGCGAAGCACTCGAACCGCTGCGTCACGCTTTATTGCTCCGGCCAGACTACGACGACGCGGAAGTTCTACTCGGCCGGGTCTATTTCGAGCTCGGAAGGTTGGACGAGGCGGTTGCCGCTTTCCAATCCGTCCTCGACCGGCACTCCGATCATTTTCACGCATTAATAAACCTGGCGCGCGTGCTGCTGCAATCGGCTCCGGAGAAGGCCATCGTCTTTGCCGAGCGGGCGGCGATGGTTGGATCGCTGGACCAAACTGCCCCGGAGCTCAAAAACCCTACCAAGGCGCTGGCCCTCAAAGTCCTTGCCAGGGCGCTGGCTCTCAGCGGACGCGAGAAAGAGGCCATTGGTGCCTACGAAAGCATACTCCGGGATTGGCCGCAGGACGTATATGCCGCGTATGGACAGGCAATCATTTTACCTCAGGTTTATGCGAGCGAGGCCGAGATCGACCACTGGCGGGAACACTACCGCAGGAACCTTGAGGCCTTCTGCAGCTCGCTGCGCCTGGACACGGTCGATCAGATTGAAGCCGCGGCCAGCGCGCTGTTCACGATTGGCAACTTTCCACTGCCGCAACACGGCCGGAACGACCGCCCCGAGCAAACCCTGTACGGTAATGTTCTTCACCGCGTGGCGGCTGCGCGCTACCCCGAATATGCGCGTCCTCTGCCGCTTTTACCGCGACCAGGGCGGCCCCGGATCGGTTTTGTCTCGGCATTCTTTTACAATCATTCAATAGCGAAAATTCAAGAAGCTTGGGCCACACAACTCGATCCCGGCCGGTTCGAAGTCTGGGCAATACACGCCGGCAAATCCCGGGACGCCACGACCGACGACATTGAGCGTGCCTGCGAGCATTTCGTTCATCACCCGCGCGCCGGCCTTTTGCTGCTCCGATTGCTGCACGACCTGGACCTGGACGTGATCGTATATCCCGACCTCGGCATGGAGGCCGCGATGCTGCTGCCCGCGGCGCTGCGTCTGGCGCCCGTCCAATGTCTAGGAATGGGCCATCCGATCACCTCGGGGTTGCCCACGATCGACTGGTTCCTCAGTAGCGCCCTTATGGAACCTGACGACAGCGAGGCGCAGTACACCGAACGGCTCGAAAAGCTGCCGAATCTGTCGTTCTGTTACAGCCTGGAGCGAATCCTGAGCCAACGCGGGGAGGCCGATTGGCGCCATCTCCGGCGGCGGCGGATCGTCTACCTGTGCACGCAGAACCTGGGCAAGCTTCTGCCGCGGCACGACATCGTCTTCGCGCGCATTCTGGCGGCCGTTCAGGACAGCGAACTGTGGTTGCTCGCGCGCCCGGAGCCCGCGCGTACCGAGCGATTTCGTGAACGGTTCCTGAGCGTGTGCCGGAGCGAGGGCGTCGAACCAGACCGTGTCGTCATACACGGGCGCCTGAACCAGAGCGATTTCCTGGCCCTTACCGAAGCGGCAGACATCTATCTCGACGGCATCGCTTGGTCCGGAGGCAACACCACCTTCGAGGCCATCGCAATGGGACTGCCGGTCGTCACCTGGCCCGGAGACTTGATGCGCAGCCGCCACAGCTTCGCCATGCTCAAGATGATGGACTTCACCGACACTGTGGCCGCTTCGGCGGACGACTATATCGAGATTGCCGCCAAACTGGGGCTGGACGAGAATTGGCGAACTCATGTGAGAGAGCAAATGCGCGCAAGGGCCGCGCGCATCTACGACGACGAGGCCCCGATTCGCGGCTTGGAGTCCTTTTTCCTAAGGGTCACCGGGCGGGAGCTCGATCAGCCGTGAGCATACCGCTGGCCGCCATGCTTGGGGCGCCTGAGCGGAGCCGAACGGATTACGAGCGTAAGGCACGGCTTATGCCGCCGTCCTTGCCGCCCCCTCTTATCTTGTCCGGCCTGGTCGATCCCGCGGTCGCCGTCTTGACCGCAGCGCAGTTAAGCCAGACTCGACTCCGCCATTTCTGTTCCAGCCCGTTATCTCTTTTCGTGAAGTAACGCGCTGCCGCGACCGGTTCCTGCGCATTATCGCTGCTCGTTGGGTCCAGATCAATCTCGCCCAGAACATCGCGTGCAGCATGGAAGTATTCGGCAGGCGTGCACCACTCGTTATCGCCAGTATTGGTGGCTCGCGCGTGGCCTGAGTGTCCCTGTCGCGCCTCGCATACCTTATGATCCGCCGCAACCACGAGCTGGCCCGGGCGCTCGACATCAATGGCACGCCCGCCTTCGTGATCGGCGACACCCTGGTGCCCGGAGCCATCGATCTGAAAACACTCCAGAGACTGGTGGCAAAAGCGCGGGATGCCGCCAGCTAACGCCGCGGACGCGGCAGCGTGGTAGGCTTTAATCCAGCAACGGCCTCCGCCAAACGACCCTGCTCCAACCGCGTGCGGGCCAGGTTCAAATGCAGGACCGGTGCTTCAGGGCGGAGCGCCAATGCTTTTTCGATGAATTTCGCCGCAGCATAGCTATCGCCATTCTGGTTGGAA
>JAPULJ010000578.1 GCA_027295145.1 Alphaproteobacteria bacterium
GATCAAGCCGATGCGGATAGTCTCCGCGGCCAGCGCGGACACGCTCATGAAACCGGCGACGACCGCCCCGGCGACGCCGTAGCAAAGCCTGAGTTTGCGCATGGTTGCCTCCCTGTATTCGACCTTCCCTCTTGTACCGAGGGTGAAATATGCCCAACCGACATTTCCCAGATAGCTTCTCACGATCCGTACGATAGTATCGTGCCGATGCCCGTCACGCAATTGGATGGGAATTTGGGTCCTTCGGTTCCCGTCGCCCGCCCTCACGAACGCGTCCGCCGGGCCGCGCACTCGAATTCGTTCCCGCGAGGGCCTCAAGACCACCAACCTGGCCTACGGCGGGACGGACGGCCGCGATCTCTACATCACCGAGGCGGACTCGGGCGCCATCGCCGCGCGCCCGCCTGCCGGCCCCCGGGCGGGTCCTGTTCTCCCATAGCTGAGGGGGGGAGAACGGCCGAAATGCGGCGATTACCGGTTGCGAAAGGCGTATGATTTGGTGTAGAAGTGTTTGCGCCTATAGTTTTGCGACCTCGGGTTGATTGGCGACTGCAATCTGGAACCAAAAACGCATAACTCGGAATTATGAACAGTCAGCCGGAAAATAGACCATCGTTCGGCGAATTCCTGGAAAGACTTGCTGGCAAGACAATCGCCATTGTCTATAGCTATAGCAACGTCGTTGATCGTGAAGCCACTTGGTATGATCGTTGGCGATCAGACGTCGTATCTTACTATGGGCTGGCCGTCGAGGCGCTTCGAGCAGAAGCGCGGTACCTCGATATCGACACATACCTTCGATTGATGAGCGAGCCGAAAGCCTTTGTCGGTGATGTAATCATCAATCTCCACTCGGGACTCAATCAAATCGGTTCCTGGCCCATAATATCCAGTCTTGCCAGTTGGAGAGGATTGCCTATCGTTCCCTGCTCATCAGACGTGCACATCACGAGTGAGCGTAAGGACATTGCTAATACAGTGGCGCGAACCACAAGATTGAATGTCCCGGCCGATTGGACGTCCGAAAGCGGTATGGAAAAGAGGTTCATCCTCAAACCGCGTGATCTTGGGATGAGCAAGGGCATTCTTGTCACATCGGACCGCTCCCTCATCGAGAATCGGTTATCTGCGGCGACTTACATCTGCCAGGAGTTCGTTCGTGGCTACGATGCAACCATTGCCATGGTGTTCACTCCGGACCACAGCTACATGGTGTTGGGCGGGATGATCTATCTGCCTGACACACCGTCGCCTCACGATTGGATCCTGAAGACCGGGGCAAAGGACCAACTCAATCCCACCGGGGAGCATGCTCGAAACCAGATACCGGTTGGCAGCTCTCTCGCCCACGAGTTGACCATGCTCGCCGAGCGATTGGGACATTCTTCGGTCTTTCGCATGGACTTCCGGGTTGATCCGGACGAGAACGGCCAGCCGCCATCGTCTCTCACTTTGGCCAGCACGCACTTCCTAGAAGCGAATCCAACGCCAACGATCTCCGAGAATAGTAGCTTTGGTGAATTGGTTTCATTGGCAATGGACAATCGGGAGCAGGCCGAGAGGCTCACGCAAGGAAAGCTTGAGCAGTTATCCAAGAAGGTTCGGGCTCAAGCGGCCCTGGTAGCAGCCCAACTCTATGCATCGGGAGCGTGAATAGCCCGACTGTTACAGCCGCCAATTCCGTTAGCGATAGAATACATGCGCGGCAGGTACGAGGTCGTGTTCATCGATGAATCGTCCCAGCCGTCCCGGTAGCCCCTCCGCTTTGGCTCTCACGACAGTCGACATGTTCTTCACCGCAAACTTGAGTAGCCGTTTTGGGTCATCGAGGTATGCGCCATAATCAAGAAACATCTTTTCACGGAGGACGGATTTGATCTCTTCGGCGATATCCTTGTCATTCCCTGCAAGCCTCCACAGGTTTCCGTAAAGACATGTTTGATGGTAGTGGAACTCCTTGGGAATATTGGATCGCTCAAGCCTCTTGATGTGCTGCCAGACCTCTTCTGGCGAAACTATTTGTCCGTCTATGTACCGCGCAATCATGTAGTTGACTTCGGATGCCATCATGTTCACGGCGGGACCGCTACCCGTTGTAGCGCGCTCGAACAAGGGTAGCGCACCCTTCATATTCCCCGAAAGCAGCAGGGACAATCCCGCATTGGAGTGAAATGTTGTCGAGCGTCGAATATATGGTGAGACTTCCTGCACAAAATCACTTAGATATTCTGCGCTCTCTATTTCGGATATTTCCGAATACAAGGAATTCACCAGAATATTGTTTCTCACGAATAGAGAATGCTCAAGCTCACCCATCTCGTGAAATATCTGCTCCGACTTCTGCAGGAACTGTCGCGAGATATCGGTATGGCCATGGAGAAGCGTAATCAATTTCAGGCTATGGGCCAATAGCAGTCGGTCATTAAGATGGTGGGCTATGCTGATACTGTTCTCGATCTTCGCCGCGTTTCCCTCGGTAACAAAGGCCTCCCAGAGGTTTGCCATTGCCTTCATGGCGTACAGGTGCCTCGTGAATGCCTCATCGGTGGATTCCTGCCGGAGACGGTCGAGTTCAGAATGTAAGCTGGCGATAAGCGGGCTTGCTTCGAATTTTCTCCCGACTCGAAACAGCGCCTGTATTCTCAGCATTTCGGTTGCGGATCTAAGAATGTCGCCCTGCTGGTCTGGAGAGAATTCCAGGTCCTGGAGACGGGTAGCGATGCACGCCCCGTCGGCCTCTGTGAGGAACATGCCGATGAACTGGGCCGCATCCGAGCAAGGTTGGCCGACCAATTCAATCTGACGGGCACCAGACCCGGTCAGCATATGGACCGATATGTTGTCACCGCAAACCGAAAGGACATCGATTGCGGATTCAATACCGTCTTTTGAAATGAGAATGGTTGTCGGCTGTCTATCGGGTTCTATCTGTTGAAATAGGCTGAGAAATTCTGAAAGGTCCGCCGGGTTTATCTCATCTTCATCAAT
This sequence comes from Alphaproteobacteria bacterium, assembly GCA_027295145.1. GTDB lineage: Bacteria > Pseudomonadota > Alphaproteobacteria > JAPULJ01 > JAPULJ01 > JAPULJ01. The sequence goes on from JAPULJ010000578.1 coordinate 2,989, forward strand.
GAGGTACAGTTTCGGGAGATCGGCGTCGACTGCGCAAGGCGCCTGATGGTTCAATAGGCCGCTCAATCCGATCGACAAACCTCCTTCCACTATGGCCAGGCCCTCAAGAACAGCATTTGCGTACGATGCGAGTTTTTTGAACGGGTGTACGTATTTTATCTTTCTATGAATCTCGTTCTTGTTCGATAGTAAGGATTCATTATCTGTTATGCTCTGTTTGTAAGGAGAGTTTTTCTTTAGGAAAGGCGTAAGCCCAGTCCTATACTGCGAATTATTTAAAAGTAAAACCGAGGGCCGCTCTCTTCGGATCGGATTGAAGACGAAATCATCGATCTCGGCTGCGGCAACGTTTTCCATCGATAATTCCGAGTTATGCTTACTTCATAGCTTTAGCCTCCCGATGGTATCGGCTTCGCGTAGGGCGGATTTTAGGCTGGTGTCCGTAATATGCGTGTAGATTTCGGTGGTCGAGATGCTGGCGTGGCCGAGCAGGCGCTGGACGAAGCGGATGTCCACGCCCTCCTCGATGAGCAGGGTCGCCGCGGTGTGACGGAACATGTGGGGCGTCACTCGGCGCGCGATCGCCGCCGCCTCAGCGACCTTGCGCAGTCGTTGGCGTAGCGCTTGCGTGCTGAGCGGGTCGCCGCGCGTGTTGGCGAACAGGCGGTCGTGGCCGCAAGCCGCGGCCGGGCGCGCTTCGACGTGGTTCTCGATTGCGCCGACGAGGGCGCGATTGGACAAGAACACCGTGCGCTCGCGGTTGCCCTTGCCACGAATCCGAATCGACCCCTCGGCCAGACACACCTCGCCGATCCGGATGTTGACCAACTCGCCGACGCGGATTCCGGTGGCGGTCAATAAGAGGATCGCGAGATAGGTGGTGGCCGTGCCGCCGCGGGGATCGCGCGCGGCGGGTTTTGCGTCACCGCGGTCGGGCCGATCGGCCGGCACCGCCTGGCGCGCCGGTTGGGCGGCGGCCGAGAGGCGCTGGATTTCGGGCCGGCTCAGGACCTTGGGCAGGCGTCGCGGCGCGGGGATGGACAGCTCGAGATCGTCGAACGGGGAGCCGGCGATGACCTGGCGCCGTTTGAGCCAGCGGAAGAAGGTCCGCAGGCAGGCGAGCCGGCGTTTGGCGGTGGCGGCGCTCAACCGGCGCGCGCGAGTCAGGTGTTTCAGGAACCCGGTAATTCGTGCCTCGCCGATGTCTTGGAGCTGGGCTTGCGGTCCGCAGAAGCGTAGAAAGTCGGTGAGGTCCTGGTCGTAGGCGGAGATCGTGTGCGGCGACAGGGATTTCGAGTATTTGCAGTGTTCGAGGAAAGCATCCTTTGCAACTATTAGACTATACATTACAGTACTTCTTCCACGACTACATTCGTTGCCCGAAAGGCATATGTATTTGTGAAACCCTAATCGAACGCTAAGATCCACACCGACGG
>JAPULJ010000579.1 GCA_027295145.1 Alphaproteobacteria bacterium
CGGACCGAAGGGGACGCGCCCGCTGGCCGGCGAGCTGCTGCCGCCTAGTCCAGATCAGATAGAGGCTGACCGGCGCGATCAGAAAGGCGAAGCGATAGGTATCGCTGCTCGCCCAGACCGTGACCGTTGCGACCACGCTGCTCCAGTAGATGGCGAGCACCGCGGCCACGGCGAAACCCGTCGTCGCCAGGACGAAGCTCCAATGGGCCCTGTCGTCGTCGCGCAGGGCGGCGCCCGCCTCGTGGCGCAGGGCGGGGTTTGTGCTGCTCATTTCGAACTGACCGCGTTGGCCCCGGCGGGTCTTGCCGATGGCGCCAACCGATCCGGCCCGTCAGCCGCCACATCCTCAGCTGATAGGAAAGGATTAGCTAGGATCCAGTGGAGCTTCAGATGCTTCGGGTCGCGAAATTCGTTCAGGCCGATGACCATGCCCTCGTGGCCGCCCTCCGGCTGGTCCCGGTAGGTGCCAAACAGGCGGTCCCACCAGGTCACAATGCCGCCGAAGTTGGCATTGGTCTCCGCGGCTATCGCCGAATGGTGCACGCGGTGAACGTCGGGCGTGACGATGAACAAACGCAGCACTCGGTCAACACCGAGTGGTATCATCAGGTTGCCGTGGCCGAGGAAGGCGAAGATGACAAGGACGATTTCGGAGAGGATGACCGCTTCCACCGGCGCGCCGAGCAGCGCGATCACCAGGATTTGGGCACTGGCGGTAAAAAGCGTTTCACCGGGATGGAACCGCAGCCCGGTCGTGAAATCGTAATCGTGGTCGATATGGTGCGTACGGTGCAGTAGCCAAAGGATCGGCACCCGATGGAGCAGCCAATGCTGGAACCAGCGGCTCAGGTCGAGGAGCCAGAAGGACAGCAGAACCGCGAGCCACAGGGGGGTGTCGATGGTGTTGAAGAGGCCGATCCCGCGCTGTGCCAGCCAGATAGCGAATGGGATTCCAAGAAGGGGTAGGCCGAAACGAAAGAGCAGCGTGTTGATGACTGTCAGGCAACCGGCGCTCACCCAGCGCACCAGGACAGAGGCCGAAAGTTTGCGGCGCGGATAAAAAACTTCCCAAAATCCGACGACAGCGAGGCTGCCGAAGTAAGCGACAGGATAGACGTAAGTCTCGTAGTTTTGGAGCAGTAGTTCAAACACGCGCGTTCAATCGCCAGTAAAGGACGCAGGCCCGGCGGCAAGCAATTGCCAGGCCCAAGGCCGGCCTCCTATTTGCGGCGCCACCACTTGGCAATGACGATAGTGCCGATGATCGCCGCACCGGCGAGAATGCCGCCGACGACCGGGCCGGGCATGGGTAAGGGCATGAACGCCCATGCCGGTTTGGTTACGAGCGCGGTCAGGGCGATGACCGCGATCGGCAGATCGACGCCTCGAGCCCTTAGAAATCTCCACATGGATAGCCTCCTGTCAGTTGAGTCGACGAGCCGGATTCTTGTCAGCCGATCCGATGTCGACACCACACCCAAACTTATTGCGCAAGAACCGTACCACGGTCGATAAATGAGGCAAATTCAAATACTTGGCAATCCGCACCGCGAGCGCTCGCTGCCAGGTGTAAAGAATTCCGACACCAAAACGCCTTCCTGTCCGAACCTGCGTCCCGTTGTTTTGAGCGTTATCAATTACTTAGCTGGAACAAGCACCCAAAATGGTGTAAAGAATCCCTGCACTTTAGCATGTGACCTTGGTGGAATTTGGAGAGAAGGGAATTTGATCGAGCACCGCACGAACGCCTCGCGATGTGTGATGCGAACTGGAGGAAGGTACTGATGAAACCCAAGAAAGATGAAAGGGTGTTGGCTGTTGTTGCAAAGAACTGGAGGGTCGCGGCTCTGAGTACGATCGGCTCGGTGCTTATCGTGTCGCCCGCATGGGCCCCCGTACCACCAACTGCGATTCCGGAGCCGACCACGATCAGCCTGTTCGCGGCGGTCGTAGCCGGTAATGCCGTCGAAACGCCGCACGCTATCGTCTTCCATCACCCCGGAAACGAAGCTCTTGCCGAGACCGTAGGCAACGCTCTCGAGTTTGCCCACGGTTCGGTGGCCGAAGACCTCGGATACCCGGCAAACAAGATCACCGCTTACATCTACGATTCCGGCGAGGAAATGGTCGATGGCCTGATGACCGTCTTCGGCTACGACCGACGCGAAGCCGAATTGATCGCCAAGGTCGGAATGTCGCCCGTTACGAAGAGTACATTTCACCTTAATCCCAAGGCAAAGACATGGCCGGCGAAGTATTTTTTGCACTACGTCGTCCATGCATATGCTCATGGGCTTACGGAAGACCGCTATGGCATGGAACCGGCACTTTCGGCGAGATGGCTGTACGAGGGTCTCGGCGAGTACGAGGGGCATCGATCCATCGAGACGAAATACCCGAATTTCGAAGAGCGATGGAACAGGTCGAAATACAAGCTCGTGTTCAAAGCGCTGGTATTTGGAGAACTCTTCAGACTGGCAAACCTATCCGGCATAGATCAGTGGTATGCGAATATCGCAGAAAGCCGGAGAACCTGGGATCTTCAATTCGCTCAAGCCTATGTGGCGGTTCGCTACATCGTCGATGAGTACGGGATCGAACGGCTGAAAGCGGTCTTGGCCGAGATCAGCGCCGGCCTGCCGATCGAGGCGGCGATCGAGAAGGTCCTGGGCGTCTCGCTTTCCTGGCTCGAATTGAG
>JAPULJ010000058.1 GCA_027295145.1 Alphaproteobacteria bacterium
TCTGCGCGGCGCTTTTACGGTGCCCAAGACCAGGCGCCAGCATATCGCCGGTAAGCGGTTAATCCTGATCGACGACGTGTTGACCACCGGCGCCACCGCGGAGGCCTGCGCGCGAACCCTCAAACGGGCCGGCGCAGCATCGGTCGAACTCCTGGTTTTCGCCCGCGTGGTACGTGGCTCGCAACCTTGGGAAGGGTGAGGTTGAAAGTTTTATAATTCCCGGCGGCATTGCTTTTCCGCAGGCTCGCGGGGAAGCTGGATTCCTAAATGTAGTCCGTGACAATACGCGTCAAACGATGCTCGGCATTGCCCCCCATCCGTCATGTGGACAAGATGGTGGTTGGAGCGACAGTCTAATGAACAATCTTGGCAAGATTCACTTCCAAAGGATCATCGTGCTCGCGGCGCTCACCGTGTTGTACTGCGCCCGTTTGGCGGGCGCGGCCGATCAGGTGTTGCCGATCTTCGATACGCATCTCCATTACAGCCGCCCGGCCTGGCAGAGCATCGCGCCCCAAGACGCGGCCCGCAAACTAGAGGCGGCCGGCGTGCCGCGAGCCCTCGTCTCGAGTTCGCCCGACGAGGGCTCATTGGTCCTTCGTCGCACCGATGCCAGGCGATTCGCGCCGGTGCTCAGGCCCTATCGGAACGAGGTCCGGTCCGGCAACTGGACCCGCGACCCGAAGACACCAGCTTATCTCGAAGCGCGATTGAAGCGTGGCATATACAAGGGCATCGGCGAGTTCCACCTGTTCGACGAAGCGGGTGCCGGTACGCCCACTGTCCGGCGGACGGCCGCGCTCGCTGTGCGCTATCGCATCGTCCTTCAAGTCCATTCGGGCGCGGCGGCGCTACGCGCGCTGTTTGCGATTGAGCCCAAGGTCAGGATCCTCTGGGCCCATGCCGGCATGAGCGAGCCGCCGGCGGTAATCGGAGCGATGCTTAAGCGCCACAAGAACCTCTGGGTCGGGCTGTCTTTTCGCGCCGGCGAGATCGCGACCGGTGACATGCTCGACCCAGCTTGGAGGGCGCTGTTGACACGCAATTCAGACCGCTTCGTGATCGGCTCGGATACCTACGTTACCAGCCGCTGGTCCGTCTATGGCGAGTTGATCGAAGCCCACCGGCGTTGGCTTAAGCTGTTGCCGGCCGAGGTGGCGCGCGCGATCGCCTACGGCAATGCAGTGCGCCTGTTCGGCTCGGGCGACATCAAAGCGCTGGAAAAATAGGCGTCAACCAAAAACCGAATGAATGTCGCGGGAGGCGAGCTAGCAATTCCTCCGCGCAGGCGGAGGTGTTACGTGCAGAAAATATATATCCGACCTCACGCTGTCTGGCTGGCTTTTGCCATTGGCATGCGGAACTCATCGCGGGGCTGCGCGGCCTTATAGGCGGGTCTGGCGGTTAACCGGCTGATCCAATCGGATAGGCCCGGCAGGCTGTTCCACAGATCCTGGAAACCGAGCTGGATGACCCGGTCGATCACGGGTGCCGCTGCGATATCCGCCAATGAATAGGATTCGCCGGCAAGCCACGGCGTCGTTGAGAGTGTGTCGTTCATCTTCTCGAATTCGGCCCGAAGCTTTTTTCGGGATTTATCGACGGCGTCCCCATCGAACGGCGCGCGAAATGTTGTCTTCAAACGCGGGATCAGGTGCGGGCGGGGATGCAGGGCGAGGAAGCGATCCAGTTCGTCCTCTGAATAACGCTCAAATACCGGCTTCATCATCAAGTTGAGAGAAGCAGGGCGGATTGCGAGGAATAGTTCCTCCTCCTCGCGTTTGACACAGGCGCGCATTTTCGCGCGCGCCGCCGGTTCAGTCGGCCTCAGCGGCTTCTGCGGATACTGGTCGTCCAAATACTCGTTGATGATGCTCGATTCGAAGATCGTCTCCAAGCCGTCAACCAAAGTCGGTATCAGAGCGTTGGCATTCACGGCCAGGTATTCCGGACGGAAATTTTCGAACCGCATTAAGTCGATATGCTCGCCCGTCCATTCCAAGCCCTTTTCCGCCAGCGCCAGTCGCACCTTAAATGAGCAAAAGCTGTCCCAAAAATGATAAAGCGTAATCATTCTGGAGCCGCCAAGACCTCGAATTGATATTTAATACACGCTGTACAATAAATATTTACCTCGTCGACTCATAGGAGGATTTGATGGCCGATTTCAAATGCATCGCGCTCGAATTCAAAAAGGGCGTGGCGACACTCACCTTCAACCGGCCCGAGGTTCGAAATTCCTTGAACACCGAAACGCTGACGGAGATTCACCGCGCATTGGGCATTGTGGAGGATGAGCGCAGTGCCGGCGCACTGGTTCTTACCGGGGCTGGAGAGGCCTTCTGCGCCGGCGTGAACTTAAAGGGCTATAGCCTCGACGACCGCAAATCCTTCCGCGCCGGATTCCGGGAGGTCGCCATGTGGTGGCACCAGATGTTGCACCGGCTGGCACGGCTGCCGATGCCGGTCTTGGCAGCGGTGAACGGGATTGCAGTCGGCGGAGGACTGGGTCTGACCCTGGTGGCGGACATGGCGATCTGCAACGAGACCGCGCGCTTTTACGCTTCCTGGATGTCGAACGGCGTGGCCAACGATGGCGGGTCCTCCTACACCCTTGCAAAGATCGTCGGATTCCGACGGGCGATGGAGTTGATGCTTACAAACCGTACACTGGACGCCTACGAAGCGGAAAAGTGGGGGATCGTCAATCGCGTGTATGAAGGCGAGAAATTTCATGAAATGACGACCAGGATCGCGCGGCAGCTTGCCGATGGTCCGACGCACTTGCAGGCTTTCGTGAAGGAGACGTTCCACGACGGGTGGCGACGGTCCCTGGAGGAATGCACCGAGCACGAGTGCATGAACATACTGAAATCGCTGGACCATCCCTATGCGACCGAGCGGCTGGGTGCCTTCGAGAAAGGCGTTCGGACAAACACGCTTCTGGTGGATCTGGACGGGTAACTTGCGATGGTGGACCTCAAAGACGGCGTACGGTATCCGGCCGGTTATGCTGACCAGTGGATCGAAGCCGGGCTGTGGACGGACGAGCGCCCGCAGTTGTGGCTCCGGCGCTGGGCCGAGGAGACGCCGGATGCGCCCGCACTGATCGGCCCGCGCGGCGTAATCGACTATCGCGATTTCCATGAGCGTGCCCTCAGCTGCGCGAACGGGTTTCTGGCAG
>JAPULJ010000580.1 GCA_027295145.1 Alphaproteobacteria bacterium
CCCCGAGCCCGAGGTCACCAAGGCCTTTCACGAAGGCTCCGTGCTCGCCTTCTCCGAGGACGTCGTGGTGTTGGAGAAACAACAGGAAATGATCGAGCATTTGGGCGGCGCGCCCAAATGGATTGATATCAATGCGGACCAAGGCGGTATTTTGGCTCGCCGCAAGGTCAAGCAGCTCCTGGAGGCGGAACTGGCGGTGGGCGTCTGAACAGACTTTGGCCATAATCAAGGTAAACGAAAACCAACCGGGACGGCTACGTAGACCGTCCTCGCAGATAATGGAGGGAGAAAATGTTCAAGAAATTGGCAATCGGGGTCGTCACCCTGATAATCGCCGGCGCCGTTGTGCCGGCCCAGGCGCAAGAGAAGATTAAGCTGGGGTTCATGACGCCGCTTTCCGGGCCTCTGACGTTCCTCGGCAAGGAACAGATAATGGGCATGGAGCTGGCGCTCGACCGGCTCGGCTACAAGCTCGGCGGCATCCCGGTCGAGGTCATCAAGGCCGACGGGCGTATGAGCGCCGCGACGGCCAACCAGGCGGTGACCAAACTTGTCGAGCAGGATAAGATCAATATTCTGACTGGTCTCCTGCTCTCCAACCAAACCATCGCCATCACCAAGCCGCTGACCGACAAAGGCATCTTCGTGATCAGCGGCGTCTCCGGCCCGAAGCCGTTGGCTGGCTCGAAGTGCAACCAGAACTTCTTCAACATCTCGTGGCAGAACGAACAGCCAAGCGAGGCGCTGGGCAAGTTCATGACCCAGAAAGGCGTGAAAAGCGTCTATGCGATCAGCCAGAATTACGTCGCCGGTCGCGATCACGTCGCCGGCGTCTGGTACTATTACAAAGGCAAGCGCGTTGGCGAAGACTATGTCCCGCGCCGTCACATGGACTATGCAGGCGAGATAGCCAAGATCAGGTTCGCCAAACCGGATGCGGTGTTTATGTTCCTGCCAGGCCGCGGCGGCATCGGCTTCCTGAAGCAGATGAGCGGCGCCGGGCTGATAGGCAAGATCAAGGTCTATGGCGGCTCCTGGGTAGCCGACGAGCACAGCTTCAAGGCAGTCGGTGATGCAGCGCTTGGGGCGGAGCTGTCCAACCCTTGGTGGGCGCAGCTCGACAATCCGACCAACAAGGCCTTCGTTGCGGCCTTCAGGAAGAAACACGGCCGCAATCCGGTGTTCTATGCCGCGTTCATGTATGATGTGATCAATCTGCTGGACTCGGCGGTCCGCGAAGCAGGCGGCATCAAAAACAAGGCAAAATTCCGCGCCGCCCTACGCAAGGCCAATTTCAAGTCGGTGCGTGGCAGCTTCAAGTTCAACAACAACCACTTCCCGATCCAGGACTTCTATATCGGGCGCGTGGTCAAGGTAAACGGCAAGCTGACCCACAAGATCATCGGCAAGCCCTTTACCGCACAGGGCGACCGCTACGCGAAGCTCTGCAAGATGTAAATGTAGTGACTGGACAATTCCGGACAGAAAAGGCCGCGGCTTCCGCTGCGGCTTTTTTTGGACGACGGCACGTTGCAACCAGTGGCGGGAACGCAGTCCGAACGGCTGAAAAGTTCTGAACGTTTTCACGCAAGGGACCAGCGCGTCAAATCCCCAGATAAGTCTCGATCACTTCCGGGTTCTGGCCCAACTCCTCGGTCGAGCCTGACCACTCGACGCGACCGTTTTGGACGAAATAGTGCCGGTCAGCAAGCCGCATCAGCGCATCGACGTCCTTGTCGATAATCAGGATCGACAGGCCCTGCGACCTCAGGGTCTCAAGGACATTCCATATCTCTTCCTGGATCAGAGGTGCCAGGCCCTCGGTCGCCTCGTCGAGGATCAGCAGCTTGGGGTTGGTGGCGAGCGCACGGCCGATCGCCACCATCTGTTGCTCGCCGCCGGAGATCTGGTTGCCCATATGCGTCCGCCGCTCGGCCAGGCGCGGGAAGAGCTCGTAGATCCGGTCGAGCGTCCATTCGTTGGGCTGGTTGCGCCGGTTGGCCGAAGTCGCGAACAGGTTCTCGTGCACTGAAAGATTGGGAAAGATCTGCCGGCCCTCGGGCACCAGCCCGATGCCAGCTTGGGCGACACGGTAGGCGGGCCAGCTCTCGGTCCGTTGGCCGTCGAAAGTGATCGTGCCCGAGCTGGCGGGCGTGAAGCCGATGATCGAGCGCACCGTCGTGGTCTTGCCCATACCGTTGCGGCCCATGAGCGTCACCACCTCGCCTTTTCCGGCCGCGAGCGACATGCCAAACAGCGCCTGACTGGCGCCGTAGAACGTCGTGATATTGTCGACGCTCAGCATATCACTTGCTCTACCTCGGCTGTGCCAGCGTGTCGGCCTTGTCGCCCAGATAAGCGCGCCGTACCTGCTTGTCCTTGCGTATCTTGTCGGGCGTGTCGGTGGCGATCCGCCCACCATTGACCAATACGCTGATCCGGTCGGCGAGTGAGAACACGACATCCATGTCGTGCTCTATCAGCAGGATCGCATGCCGCGTCTTCAGGGTACGCAGGAAGGCTATCATCTCCTCCGTCGCCGCTGGCCCCATGCCCGCGGTCGGCTCGTCGAGCAGCAGCAGCTTGGGGTCCGTCGCCAGAGCCATGGCGATTTCCAATTGCCGGTGTTCGCCATGCGACATGGCGCTCGCCAGCAGGTCCTTGCGGGCGCCGAGGCCGACATCATTGAGCACTGCCGCCGATTTCTCATTCAAGTGGCGTACCGAGCGCGCCGGGCGCCAGAATTTGTAGCTGTGCCCGTCTTTCGCCTGTGCCGCCAACGCCACGTTGTCGAGCGCGGTGAAGCTCTGGATGACGCTAGTGATCTGATAGGACCGAGCAAGCCCCCTGAGCGCGCGTTCGTGCACGGGAGTGTCGGTCACGTCCTGACCGAAGAAGGTGATCGTGCCGTCGTCGGGGGCTAGCTCGCCGGATAGCTGCGAGAGTAACGTGGTCTTGCCGGAACCGTTCGGCCCGATGACCGCGTGCAGTTCGCCCGGTAGTACTTCGAGATTGATCGCGTCATTGGCGATCAACGCGCCGAAGCGTTTGGTCAGCATTTCGACCTTGAGCGCGGCCTCGCTCATCCGGCGTCTCCTTTGGGGTCCCCTGTGGGTTTTTCCTTGGGCCGGATGAAGCCGTAGATGCCCTCCCGTCCGAACAGAACGACCAGGATCAACAGCGGCCCGAATATGATCATCCAGTGCTCGGTGATGCCCGAGATGACCTCTTCGAGGAGGACGAATACGCCGGTGCCGATGACCGGGCCGATCAGCGACTTGGCGCCGCCGACGATCACCATGATCAATAAATCGCCCGAGATCACCCAATGCAGCTCGTCCGGGCTGATGAATTTCTGAAGGTTCATGTGCAGCGCGCCGCCCAAACCGGCGATCCCGCCGGATATCATGAACGCGACCAAGCGGTAGCGGAAGGTGTTGTAGCCAAGCGAATTGACTCGGCGATTATTATCCTTGGCCGCTTGCAGCACCCGCCCGAAACGCGAATTGACCAGCCTCCAGCAGAAAAACAGAACGAGTGCGAGTATCGCAACGCAAAGATAGTGGAAACTTGTCGGATCGTTGAAGTCCAGTATGCCGAACAGGGGGCTGCGTCCGGTCAGCGGAAGACCTTCGTCGCCGCCGTAATCCTCGCCGATGCGCACGCCGTTGGCGACGTAGTAGAGCATTTGTGCAAAGGCCAGCGTAATCATGATGAAGTAGACGCCGGTGGTGCGCAGCACGAGGTAGCCAACGATGAGCGCCAGCAGGACAGATATAATGATCGCGGCCGGATAGGCGATGAACCCGTTCCCGACGCCAACATAGGCGAGTACGCCGACCACATACCCGCCTGAGCCGAGGAACATCGCATGGCCGAAGCTGATCAGCCCGCTATAGCCGATCAGAACATCGAGGCTGATCGCTACCAGCGCGAGAACGACGATTCGCGAGGCCACTCGAATGACATAGGCGTCGCCGACAACCGGCGTGATCAGCAACACAAGCAATCCCGCCAGCACGACGGCGTGCCGCAGATCATATTTCGGCGCGCCGAAGAGGAAGGGCTTGCGAGCGCCCATCAGCCCCGACCCGCCGCGAAAAGTCCTTGGGGCCGGATGAACAGCACCGCCGCCATCGCTAGATAGATGGCCATCGAGGCAAGCGCCGGACCGGCCGTGTATCCCAAGAATGTCGGCAACAGAAAGCGTCCCATCGTGTCGATGATGCCGATGCCGATCGAGGCGATGAAGGCGCCGCGGATCGAGCCAATGCCGCCGATGACGATGACGACAAAGGTCAGGATCATGATCTCCTCGCCGATCCCGACCTGCACACTGGTGAGCGGCGTCGTCATGATGCCGGCCAGTGCGGCGAGCCCGCCGCCGAGCCCGAAGACCAGCGTGTAGAGCCGGTTGATATTAATGCCGAGGCCGCTGACCATTTCGCGGTTACTGGCGCCGGCGCGGATCAGCATGCCAATGCGGGTCCGCGAGATTAGCAGGTAGAGCCCGATCGCAACCGCGATCCCCACCACTGTTATTGCCAGGCGGTAGGAGGAATAATTGATGCCGGGGATGATTTCGACCGGTTGGATCAGGAGCGGCGGTTTGGGAACGTTGATCGGCTCGGAGCCAAAAAGGATCTTGGCGAACTCGTTGAAAAAGAGCAGAAGGCCAAAGGTCGCGAGCACGTGGTCGAGGTGAGAGCCGACATAGAGTCTTCGGAATATGGCCCGCTCCAGGATCGCGCTCAGCAGCACGGTCATAGCGACACCGAGCAGTACCGCCACGACAAAGAGTAGGGTTACTGCGTTCGGGTCGGCCCAATCGGTCAAATCGCGCAGCCACTCGAAGGACGTCGCCCCAAAGAATGCGCCCATCATATAGAGCGACCCGTGGATCAGATTGACGAAATCCATGATGCCAAATATTAGCGTCAGCCCGGCTGCCATTAGAAACAGCATTATGCCGAACTGAATGCCATTCAGCACTTGTTCCGCGAATAGCAAAATACTCAAGACATCCCCGATACATTAAATACGCCCGGCTGGCGATTTTACTCAAATTACCCCGCCGGCCGGACGTTTCTTCAAGTCAACCGACAACATATGCCGCCACGCTTGCCTTCCGCAACCTCGCTGGCTTTCAGCTTTCGGCGCGAATCTCGGCGGCCATTTTTTCCGCGATCATGATGACCGTCAGGTTTGTGTTTGCCCGCGGTATCGAAGGCATGATCGAGGCGTCGATGACCCGCAGCCCCGCGACATTTCGCACCCGGCACGCAGGATCCACCACCGCTATGCTGTCCTCCACGGCGCCCATACGGCAGGTGCCTATCGGATGGTAGAATGGGACGGCCCGCGCTTTCACCCAAGCTTCGAGCGCTTCGTCGGCCACCATCAATCGTTCGGCATCATCGCCCGGCGCGATAACGTCGCGAATGAGTTTGCGGCGCAGCGGCGCCGGACCGCTCATCAGCAGGTTGGCCACCCAAGACCGCGCCCAACTGGCGACGCCATAACGATTGAGATCGCGAATGCGTTCCGAATAGCTGGCCGGAAAGAACTCGTGCACGACCCGGGCCACTGAGGGATGCCGGTAGATCCCGAAGGCCCGGCGGAGTGCGTCCATTAAACGCTGCACGTCGCGCCGGTCGGAGAGCAGATTGAACTCGATCCGCGGTGATGCGTCACGCTCGAGCGTATCGACGCTGACCCGGCCCCGCGACTTGGGTTTGTAGACGCAGCAGACACGCCCCGCGAGACGCGGCCCCAGCGGGTGCCAAGATGAC
>JAPULJ010000581.1 GCA_027295145.1 Alphaproteobacteria bacterium
CCGGGCTGTCATCGCGTTCTGCTTGATGCGCTCGATCATGGCTATTCGTTGGGCGACGAAGGCGTCGCCTGGTTCATCAGCCTTACCGGCCACCACAGCCAAGCCGATCAAGACCGCCACCGCCGCTCCACCTGCCATCACCCGAGACACCCGCCTCATATTCATAGGCGCCAGTCTAATCCATCCAAACCGAGAACCCCAACGACTGCTGCGTGCGTGCTTTTCGCCGCCGGTTCGCTTTCACCAATTGTGAAATCCTAAAAATTGGGACATGCTGGGTTCAACAATAGTGGGACAACAACATAATTTTGGGAGGCCGGAATTGCCAGAGACGAGCACAATTACCCTGCCTGACGGCATCGAAATATTCGGCGAGATCAAGCCGGGCTATGAGGAGATCCTCACCGAAGAGGCGCTCGGTTTCGTCGCCGGGCTGGAGCGCAAGTTCGGCCCGAGGCGCCTGGAACTGCTGGAGCGCCGCCGCGAAATCCAGGCCAAGATCGACGATGGCTGGCTACCCGATTTTCTCGAAGAAACCAAAAGCGTCCGCGAGGGCGACTGGCAAGTGGCGCCGATCCCCTCGGACCTGCTCGACCGGCGGGTCGAGATCACCGGGCCGGTCGAGCGCAAGATGGTCATCAACGCTCTCAATTCCAGCGCTAAGATATTCATGGCCGATTTCGAGGATTCGCACGCGCCGACCTGGGACAACACTATCGCCGGCCATATCAACCTGCGCGACGCCATCGCCGGCTCGATCACCTATGACGATCCGCGCAGCGGGAAGCACTACGAGCTGATCAAAAACCCGGCGACGCTGCTGGTCCGTCCCCGCGGCTGGCACCTGCCCGAGAACTTCATCCATATTGGCGGCGTACCGATGTCGGGGGCGCTGGCCGATTTCGGGCTCTTCTTCTTTCACAACGCGCAAACCCTGATTGACAATGGATCGGCGCCTTACTTTTACATTCCCAAACTCGAAAGCCATCTCGAGGCGCGCTTGTGGAATGATGTTTTTGTACACGCCCAGAATATCCTCGGCATACCCTTGCGGACGATCAAGGCGACGATCCTGATCGAGACGATCATGGCGGCCTTCGAGATGGACGAGATTCTCTACGAGCTGCGCGACCACATCGCCGGGCTCAATTGCGGGCGCTGGGATTACATCTTCAGCTTCATCAAGAAGTTTCGCAACAGCGCGGACTTCATGCTGCCCGACCGCGCCCAGGTAACAATGACCGCGCATTTCCTGCGCAGCTACTCACTCGAGCTGATCCGCACCTGCCACCGGCGCCGAGCCTTCGCCATGGGCGGGATGGCGGCGCAGATCCCGATCAAGGGCGACGAGGCAGCCAACGAGGCAGCCATCGCCAAGGTCCGCGAGGACAAGGAACGCGAGGCCGGCGACGGCCATGACGGCACCTGGGTCGCCCATCCCGGCCTGATCCCGGTGGCCATGGAGGTCTTCGACCGGCTGATGCCCGAAGCCAACCAGCTCCCGCGCCAGCGTCAGGATGTAAATATCAGCGCCAAGGATTTGCTGGCCGTGCCCGAGGGCACGATCACCGAAGCCGGCGTGCGCATGAACATCAATGTCGGCATCCAATACACCGAGGCTTGGCTGCGCGGAAACGGCTGTGTGCCGATCTACAATTTGATGGAGGATGCCGCAACCGCCGAAATCTCGCGCTCGCAGCTCTGGCAGTGGCGCAGGCACGGCGCCTCGATCACCGATGGTGCGAAGATCGAGGACGAATTGCTCGAACGACTCTTCGATGAGGAAATGGTGACGATCGCCGAACTGGTTGGCGAAGAAGCGTATGAAGGCGGCAAATTCACCGAAGCGCGCGAACTGTTCTGGGAGATGACGGTAGCCGAGGAGTTCGAGGAATTTCTGACCCTGCCAGCCTACGAACGCTTGAGCGCCGGAGCTTAATCAGCAGGTGTTTTAGGGGGAGGTCTGAGGCTGGATAATCCGTCCCGTGTCAGTGAGCCCTGCCCGCGCCAGCCGCTTGAAGCCCGAATGCCGATCATACCTGGGGCCGGTGAGCTTGACTCATCGGCCCCAGGTATGATCGGCATTGCTCGCCTGAACGGCGTCTCATATTGATGAATTTCGGCTGAACTGCGCCCTCAGCTTCGGTTCAGCGGCACTCAACTAGTCTCCGACCTTTCCTCGGGACAGGCATCACGCCACCCGGTCAACCAATGGAAAGAAGGAGAAATTGCTATGTCTATCTTGAACAAAGGCCGCACAATTGCCGCCGTGGCGCTTGCCGCGGTCGTGCTCGCGGCCACTGCGCTGCCCGCCGGGGCGAAACCGGGTGTTCCCATGGGCCCCTCGGCTATGCAGCACAAGAAACTGAAGCAGGCGGTATTTATCTGCAACATCAGCCGCCGCCCTAACGTCGTGTTGCTGCGCAACCACAATCTATTCACCATCCCTAAAGGCGCGAAGTTTTTTTTCGTGGCCAGCAATTCTACAAATATCGTGGCGCAGGGCTGGCGGACGCTGGGCAAGACCCTGAACACAAACCAGTCCTATGCTTTCAAATTCAGCATGCAACTGGTCGTCCAGAACGGCCGCCCCACCGGCTGCCGCGCCTACGTTCGCTGGTACGCATAGCCAGCGTGTCCGAGCGCCGAGGTCGTCCGGATCGGACGGACGACCATTTAGCTCGGCGCCCTAGTGCAGCTTCCGTTTAATTGGAATCGTGTACTGACTGAGATGCCCTCCCCCCCCGCAGGGGGAGGGAATATCTGCATAAACTATTTTGGATTTGAGCCTAGAAGCATTTCGTCGCCACGCATCTTCTGCGTCAGCTGCGCGAAAGTCATCCTCTCGGGATGCTGGATGATGTTGAAGATCTTGGAGTAGTCGGCAGGCCCGGCAAACGCCCCCTCACCCGCCGAACAGGCGTTCCAGAGACTGCTCCAGATGGTGGCGCATCGAGCGGCGAGCCTGCTCGGCATCACCGTCGATAATGGCACGGACCACGCGCTCATGCTCCTTGAAGGCAAAAACCTCGTGCTTGCGGCGCGAAGCGGCCGGCAGCGTTTTGCTAATGTTCATGCCGAACAGGAGGTGTGGGCGGATTGAGACCATTATCGATTCGAAGAAATGGTTGCGCGCTACGACCGCAAGGTGGACGTGGAAGTCAACATCCTCGGTGGTCTGACCCGCGCCACTGACAGCAATACGT
>JAPULJ010000582.1 GCA_027295145.1 Alphaproteobacteria bacterium
CGCCGGGTCTATCTGGTCGAGGAACCGATGGCGGCAGCGATAGGCGCTGGGCTACCGGTGACTGAGCCGACCGGCTCGATGGTTGTCGATATCGGCGGCGGTACGACCGAAGTCGCGGTGCTGTCGTTGGGCGGGATTGTCTATTCCCGTTCGGTGCGGGTTGCCGGCGACAAGATGGATGATTCGATCATCGCCTATATCCGGCGCAAACATAATATCCTGATCGGCGAATCGAGCGCCGAGCGGGTAAAGAAGGAAATCGGATCGGCCTCACCGCCCGAGCGCGGCGATGGGCGGCTGATGGCGATCAAGGGCCGCGATCTGATGAACGGCGTGCCCAAGGAATTGCTGATCACCGAGCGCGAGATCGCCGATGCACTGGCCGAGCCGGTTGGCGCGATCGTCGAGGCCGTCAAGGTCGCACTCGAGCATGCCGCGCCCGAGCTGGCCGCCGATATTGTCGATCGCGGCATCGTGCTGACCGGCGGCGGCGCGCTGCTCGGCAACCTTGACCGTATGCTGCGCGAGCAGACCGGGCTTCCGGTTTCGATCGCCGACGATCCGTTGAGCTGCGTGGCACTGGGCACCGGGCGCTGCCTTGAGGAATTGAAATCCCTGAAGGACGTGCTGATCACCACCGCCTAAGCTCGCGGCAATACCATTTCGCAGTTCCGGCGCGTGCGCCGGGCGCGAACTATTGTGAATCGACAAGACGCCAGGGACGTAAGACGTGAGGCAAGGCAGCGCTCCGGGAAGTGGGCTGGCAAAGCCCCTGCGGCTTTGGTCGCAGCGGTTTACATTTCTTTCATTGATGATGGTGGCAGTCGCGCTGATCGCCTTGAGCAAGGCTAATTCGCCGCTGGCCAGCCGCGTGCGCAGTCAGGTCGTCGATGCCTTCGCGCCAATTCTCGCTGGTGTCTCCCAGCCTGTCGATGCGGTCTCCAATTGGCTTGGCGCGATGGCGTCGGCATCGAACCTGCGCGACGAGAACACCAGGATGTTGGCCGAGATCGAACGGATCAGAGCCGTGCAGATCCGTGTTGCGCAGCTCGAAGCCGAGAACACGGCTTTGCGCAAGCTGCTTGGCGCTCCGGCCGCGATCAAGGGTGAACACGTTGTCGCCCGGGTAATCGCCGATCCCGGACGTGGTTATGTCCGCAGCCTTCTTATCGGTGCCGGCACAAGGGACGGAGTGCGCCGTGGTCATGCGGTAGTCGATGCTCGCGGTTTGGTCGGGCGGGTGACGGAAGTCGGCGAGCGTTCGGCGCGGGTTCTGTTGCTTGTCGACATCAACTCGCGCATTCCAATCCGCATCGAACGCACTCGCGAGCGGGCGATCCTCGCCGGAAACAACTCGGAGACCCCGCGACTTCTCTATCTGTCGGAGGTCTCGCAAGTGCAGCCGGGCGACCGCATCATTACCTCCGGGCACGACGGTGTCTTGCCGCCGGGTTTACCGGTTGGGCTGGTGACGGGGACCGATGGTGGGATCATCCGCGTCCGTCCACACGTCAACTGGGGCCGCATCGAATTCGTTCGTATCCTCTCCTACAATCCTAAAGGTCTCGTGCGTCCCGCGACCGGCGCGCACAAGCGTTTGCCGTGAGACTGCCGCTCACACAGATGCTCGACGAATGGGCGCGCAAGCTCGCCCCCTTCGCATTTACGGTGGTCCTGGCATTGCTTGCGGTATTGCGGGTACCAGCGCCCGGGTTTGTCGATATAGCCCCAATGTTGCCAGTGATCGCGGTTTTTTACTGGTCGCTATATCGCCCCGAACTGCTACCGCCGGTGGCGGTATTCACGATCGGGATACTCGTCGATTCCCTGAGCGGGACGCCGCTGGGGGTCAACGCATTGCTGCTGTTGGCGGTTTGCGCGTTTGTGCGATCACAACGCCAGCTCCTCGAACCGAAGGGTTTTTTTCTCCACTGGTTCGCCTTTTCGATTGTCGTGGCCATGTTCGAGGGTCTGCGCTGGGCGTTGATGTCGCTGCTTGGCGGGGCGATTTTCGGCGTGGGACCGCCAGCTTACCGGGCCGGTCTTGCCGTCGCACTCTACCCGTTCTTTTCTTGGTTGTTGCTTCGGGTCCACCACGCCTTCCTGAAGCAGGTGTGAGACAGCGATGCATTCGGATTTCGAGCGCTATAAACTTTTCTCGCGGCGGGCCACGATCCTGCTTGGCGGTCAGGCGCTGCTGTTCTCCGGACTCGCCTGGCGCCTCTATGATCTGCAGATCGCCAACGGCAAGCGCTTCAAGATGTTGGCCGACGAGAACCGCATCAGCACACGGTTACTGATACCGCCGCGCGGCCTGATCCTTGACCGTCACGGCGCCGAGATCGCCTCGAACCGACAGGAATTCAGAGCCGTAATATTGGCTGAGAGGATCACCGATATTGGGCGCACCCTCGATGTGCTCGGCGATATCATCAAATTCGATAGAAGCGAGCGTGCCCGCATCCTGAGGGAGCTGAAGCGCCGGCGTCGCTTCGTACCGGTGGCGATCCGTCGCAGTTTGACTTGGGACCAGGTGGCGCAGATCGAGGTCAATGCCCCCGATCTGCCGGGCGTGCGCATCGAGCAGGGCCTTTCCCGGCTCTATCCGCTGGGTAACGCCACCGCCCATCTCCTCGGCTATGTCGCCGCGGTTGACACGTCCGAACTCACCGGAGATCCGCTCCTGCAAATGCCTGACTTTCGGATAGGCAAGAACGGTATCGAACGGTCCTACGACCTCGCCTTACGCGGCTGGGCCGGTGCCAAGCAGGTCGAGATCAACGCCCATGGGCGGATCATCCGCGAACTTTCTCGCAAGCAAAGCAAGCCAGGCAACAAGATCACTTTGACCGTCGATGCCAAGCTCCAGAAGTTTGCTGCCAAGCGCCTAGAAAAAGACAGCGGCGCAGTGGTGGTGATGGATGTCCATACCGGCGACATCCTGGCCCTCGTCTCGAGTCCGGGTTTCGATCCAAGCGTCTTCGAGCAGGGTATCGACAGGAAACTGTGGCGTACGCTGAACAGGAACCCCAAGGCGCCGCTAACCAACAAGGCCATCGCCGGCCAGTACGCCCCCGGCTCAACCTTCAAGATGATCGTGGCGCTGGCCGCTCTCGAGGCAAAAATCATTACCCCATCGCAAACTTTCTTCTGCCCGGGATATAAACAACTCGGCACTTCCAAGTTCCATTGCTGGCGACGCAACGGGCATGGCACTGTCAATCTGCAACGTGGAATCAAGGAAAGCTGCGACGTCTACTTCTACGAAGTTTCCAACAAGGTCGGTATCGACCGCATCGCCGCCATGGCCCGCAAGCTCGGCCTCGGCAGCGCCCTCGGACTCGACATCCCAGGCGAAAAATCCGGCTTCATGCCGACAACCGCGTGGAAGAGGAAAGCCTTCAAGCAACCTTGGTATCCAGGCGAAAATCTTGTCGCCGGAATCGGCCAAGGCTATGTGCTGTCGACACCGCTGCAACTTGTAGTGATGACGGCGCGCATCGCCAATGGCGGAATCGCGGTGACGCCGCGGATTGCCCGAGATGAAATCGTCGGACGAAAAATAAAGGATCGGGTGCCGAAGCGCTTCCCCTCTATCGGAGTATCCGAGCGCTCGATAAACCTGATCAAGACCGCCATGACCGCGGTCGTCAACGAGCCGGGAGGGACCGCCTACTGGCTGCGGCTTCCCAAAAAAGGGCCTGGAATGGCGGGTAAGACCGGCACCTCCCAGGTTCGCCGCATCACCAAGGCCGAACGTGCCCGGGGGGTAATAAAAAACAGCCAACTGCCCTGGGCCAAACGCGATCATGCGCTGTTCGTTTGCTATGCCCCCTATGACGCACCGCGCTACGCGATCGCCGTGATCATCGAACATGGCGGCGGCGGCTCGCGGTTCGCCGGTCCGGTGGGCCGCGACATCATGGTCGAGACCCTCAAGCTGTTGCCCCCGTCAGGTCCCAAGAAACGCTCGGAAAAACCCCCCAGGCCCAAACGACGCGCCGCTGGCGAGGGCAATACTACGAAAGCGCGAGGGGGTTGAGGGCGATGCGTCTGCCGGCTCCACACCAAGAACATATCTCGGCCCTGGCCCGCCTGCGCGAGGTCACTTGGGGGTTAGTGATCCTGATCGTTGTTATCGCCGGGATCGGCTTTGGGATGCTCTATTCAGCCGGCGGCGGCAAGCTTGATCCTTGGGCGACCAGCCAGATTGGTCGATTTGCCGCCGGGCTCGCCATTCTTTTCGCCACGGCGACGATCGATTTGCGGTTTTGGCTGCGCCATGCATATATCATCTACGGCGCCGCGTTCCTGGCGGTGATCGCGGTCGAGGTGATCGGCTTGGTATCCGGCGGTGCTCAGCGCTGGATCAATCTTGGGGTGATACGGCTTCAGCCCTCGGAAGTGATGAAGATCGCGCTGTTGTTGGCGCTGGCACGATATTTCCACAAATCCGCTTTCGAAGATGTGACCAAGGCAACGCGTCTCATCGTACCGGTGCTGTTGATCGGGGCGCCAGTCCTGCTGGTGCTAAAGCAGCCCGACCTTGGAACCGCCGCGCTGCTCGGGTTCGGCGGCCTTGCCATCCTCTTCGCGGCCGGTGTGCGGCCATGGAAATTTGCCGCTGGCGGCGCCCTTGCGCTGCTCGCGCTGCCGGTGGTCTGGCAGTTTCTGCGCGACTACCAGCGCAACCGGATCTTGAGTTTTCTCGACCCGCAAAAGGATCCCCTCGGGGCCGGCTATCACAGCATCCAGGCCGAGATCGCGCTCGGCTCCGGCGGGGCCTGGGGCAAGGGGTTCCTGCAAGGCACCCAAAGCCATCTCAGTTTCATTCCCGAAACGCAAACCGATTTTATATTCGCCATGCTGGCCGAGGAGTTCGGCATGATGGGCTCGCTTCTGCTCATCGGGCTCTACTTCGCCGTCATCCTTTATGGGTTTTTCATCGCCATGCGCAGCCGCAATCAGTTCGGCCGCCTGCTCGCCCTCGGCCTTACGATCAATCTGTTCCTCTATGTGTTCATCAACATCGCCATGGTGACCGGCCTGATCCCCGTGGTCGGCGTCCCCTTGCCGCTGATTTCCTACGGCGGAACGGCGATGCTGACTTTGATGTTCGGCTTCGGCCTGGTAATTTCGGTCTATATACACCGCGATGCCCGCATCGGCCGCTTCGACGAGGAAAGTTAGCTCGGCGGGCAATCGCCGCGCGATCCCCCTGTCGGCCTTGCGCCAGACTTGCCCGACCCCCATATTCGGGTCCGCTCGACAAGGCGGTCACCCTTTGATATATCGGCCTCCTTTGCGCGCTTCTACGGGCGATTAGCTCAGGTGGTAGAGCAGCTGACTCTTAATCAGCGGGTCATAGGTTCGAGTCCTATATCGCCCACCAATAGAAAGCCCTGCTAGCCCAATCGGTTAGCAGGGCTTTTGTTTGCCGACAAATTTGGAACAAACGAGGTGTCCAACTACATATCCAACATTTCGCTGGTTTTCTCGTGCTCGGGGCGCCCTAGAAATACAGCGAGATATCGCGG
>JAPULJ010000583.1 GCA_027295145.1 Alphaproteobacteria bacterium
GGCCTCATATTCGCAGGGTTGTTTCTGCGCGCGATCCCCGAAAGCGAGCCCGCAGCCTGCACCGTGATGATCGAACCCGGGCCGTATCGGCTCGCCGCCGTGCCGGACGGCCGTTACTACGTCTTCTCGGTGGGTCTACCCTGGACCTCCGAGGCCTGGGAGCTCCTGACACTGGACGGGATCGCCCGCGGGCGCAGCGACGCGGTTCACGTAGAGAAGGGTCGGCCGCGGTCCCCGACCGACATTACATTGTCGCCGAAACACGTCATCCACCCGCCAATCCTGGCTGCGTTGCCTCTGCTCGTCGTCCAGCGACTCGCCGGCGCCGGCGGGCCGGTCCCGGAATGGTGCGAGCGGATGCTGAGCGTTTGACGGCGGGGCCGGGCATGATCCGCGGCCCGGCAACGTACCCGATAGTATGCATTTCGCTTCTGTATTGGTATACGGCGATTTCATTCTTGCGGACGGCACGCATATCCGATGCGAGGGCATCCCCGGGATTAGCGGTGTCACGACGTTGCCGGTGGTCGAGACCTTGAAAATGGGTCAAATGCAGGTGAAATTGGAACGAATTGCAACGCATTTCAATTTTCTCGATGGTCGGACGGTCATGATCGAGCAGCATTCCTCTCGCAGGAATGACGGTACATTGACCAGTGCGGGAAATGGCCGAAGTGCGAGTTTGCTGTACGCGATCGCCAATGCCCTTGATGGGACTGGATGACCCGGCACCATGAGGCAGCATCAGCAATTTGGAAGAAGTCCTGCCTCTCGCGCGAAGCTATGATGAGAAGAAGAATACCTTGATGCTCAGAACCAGCGGTCATCGGAGGGATGTCGGGTTGAAGAAACAATCTCGTTGGAGTGATAACCTCGAGTCTCTCTGGGAGGACCTGCTGCGGTGCGCAGACGGGTAGAAGCCATGATGCGCCCAAGAACCGCCCAATTGGCGAGAAGCGGCCGCGATGAGTTGCCAGTCTCAGCGGCTTATGGCGTGATCAAAGTGTACTAACAAGGAGAAGATTCGTGAATGAACCAACAGCGCTCCTCACGTCCCTACACAGCTTGGCTGTTGAAAAAGGCGCTTCGCCAGCAGTGGATTTAGTTCGCGACACCGAAGTCGACCTTGGGCTAGTCGATCAAGAGGACGGCGCATTCGTACTAGCGCCTCGAGTATGCGTTCGACAAGAGGGAACAGAATTTGCCGAATTGAAACTAGGTGTCGAGCATGACCTGCAAGTAGAGATTCTCGAGGGGCAAGCGAGTGTGGAACGAGACCCGTTCTCCCAGGAATTACTTGTGAACCCCAAAGGGTCGACGCCCGTGGTCGCGCGGCTTGTATTGAGGACAAATCGAGGCACTGAGCCGCTGACCTTCTTTGGAGGGCGTACGGAGCTGGGAATGGATTCTACTTTCCTTTCCCCGAATGAATCGATATTCGACAAGGCCGGCGGAGGAGCGTGCAGAGAAAGGTGGCATATGACCGCGGATGAGCCTTTCGACTTCGAACTCCGAGTCAGAGCTTTTATGCCTGCCAATGTCATTGCACTTACTCCCACTAAGCGTCAAATCCGATGGCGGCATGCCTTGTACTTCGCACATGATCCGACTATGGGTAACATGCGAATTCATTATAACCCAGACCATCAATCGCTCACGGAGCTAAATAGCAAGGGAGAAAACCCGGACGGGTTCTTTCCCGCATCCGGTCGCAACGATCTGTTTTTTGTTATCGAAATGCTCGACCTCGGGTACAAGTGCTTTAACAAAATCCCGATGGTTCAGAGTTACGATTACACAGACTGGCCGCCTTACTCAACGACACTATCCATCGATGAACCTGTAGATTTTTACAATTGGGAAAATCCGGACGAACTAATGGCGACGATCAGCAAAAATGACATGCAATTGTACGACTATGACGCCATTCGAGTCGAATGTACGGAGTGGAGCATAGATGACAATGACGTCCTTAGCGCGGAATGGGTACTTACGAACTGCGTGAAGGAAACGATAATGTCTCGATGGTTTCTTCTGGGCGCCGGTGAGCGCCACTCCGTCGACATGGAACAGGGTAGTCGGCTACTAGGGCCGTCCGGATCTGGTCTAGAAGAAGTCCGGATAAAGACGGCAACGCGCGTTAAGAAATGTATGCGTCGCCAGTTTCTTTCCATGAACGTGGTGAGCGTGAACGAGCCGGTGGCAATGGGTAGTAAATCGGTGAAATTTAATTACCCATCCCTAGAGAGTAGATGAAGCTTTCCGGGTGTTGTCTCTGCTAGAGCGAGATCAACCCAGGTTTGGCGCGATTGTTCAACTCAATCTTCCTGAAATGTCGCGCTCTAGGGTGGTTGTTCTCCTGAAGCGACTTGGTGAGCGAGTTCTTTGGGATACAGAACAGACTGGAAATGTTTGCCCAACGGAAGTCGGCCGCATTGGATTTTCGGTCCGCTTTTTCAAGGGACCATACACGCATTTGCGCGATCGAATTCCACACGCCGTTCGCTTTGGAATTCAAAAACCTGTTCCCCGATGTCTACTCTCTATGCGCGTCCGCTTTGACGAGCGATACGCGGAGTTGAATACGGGTGCAAAAATCGGTTCAAAGGAATCAGATATATATGTGCTGCTTGAGCATCATTCGTCCGGCACAGTCCGTCGTCTGGTTGATAGGATTTCGTCTATGCAAGATGAGATCGAAGTAGTCGCGATTCACTTCGGTCAAACAGCGAACACCGGAGAGCCGCTATTGGGGGTCACTGACGGAATCAGTAACTTGCAATGGTCGAGGAAGCACGACTGGGGTACGTACTCGCGCTGGGTTTACATTCAATCAGAAGATGAGGAGACTGATGAATACTGCGGTGGTAGTTATTTGGTCTTCCGAAAGTACCGCATCGATTTGGAACGCTGGTGGAACGACAACTTGGAGATCGCCAGAGGAGCGAAAAAACACACCGGGGCCCGCGCCCGCGAACATATTTTAGGTCGCGCAGAAAATGATTCAGTCGTAGAAAACGAGACCGGTCGATGTCTACCAAGACTGCCGGATGATAGCGAGGTACTCCGGGCACCACTCGACTCACACATTAGACAAGCCAATCCGCGACGAGTGGGATATACAAACTTTGGAGCGGAAGTCTCCGTTCCGGATTTCCGCATACTGCGTAGAAGCTGGGAGTTTAGTGAGCCTTACGCTGCAGGAAATGACAAAACGCACAGAGGTCTCCTCTTTCTTTGCTTTCAATCTAATATCCAAGAAAGAGGGTTCGAGTTCATCCATGACGAGTGGCTAATGTCTAAATTCTGCGGCACCCGCGATTCTCTGTTAGATCCCGCATCTGGGCTAGTTGAACCGATCGCGGGTTGTTATTATTTTATACCGCGATGGACATCGTATCCTGGGGACGTGTTCTTTGGCGGATAGGAGGGTGCAACAATGCCGGGGCAGCTAGTTGGAATCCGTATGGCGGTAACCAATCTCGAAGCCATGGCGGAATTTTATCGACGGGTCCTCGATGCGGACTTGGCTAAGGTAGACACGGGTGCATTTTCCTTCTACCGCGGTCGAATCGGTACCCTTCGGGTTCAGATGTTTCCGAAGGAAGTAGTCGGAATTACGGGCGAGCAGAATTTGCACCAGCTCTTGTTTGTCGTAGCCGATGTAGAAGGATGTAGGCAGTTAGCATTGAAACTCGGCGGCACTCCCGAGGGTGAATTGGTTGAAGAGGATGGTCGTCTAACTTGTTGCATACGAGACCCCGATGGCAACACCGTCGAACTCGCTAATGGGCCCTAACGATAAATGTCCTGGCACAGTGTCTGAGAATGGCTGATCCGACTATAGCCCATCCACAGCGAAGGCCGAATTAGTCCGTCTGGGTGCGATGGCTTGCGGCGCCGGGGGTCTGTAGCCCAGTGCACTATGTGGCCTGAGCGTGTTGTCGTGCTGCCGCCATCGCTCAATTAGCACCTGAGCCTCCTTGAGTGAGTAGAATATCTGACCGTCGAGCTGCTCGTCGTCCAGCGACTCGCCGGCGCCGGCGGGCCGGTTCCGGAATGGTGCGAGCGGATGCTGAGCGTTTGACGGCGGGGCCTTGGTTCGTCTGCTGTCCGTAGTGGCGCCCACGTCCGAGGTCATCACGCCGCCGCTTATGCGGCGTCTTGGCATAAGTCTGTCGGTGTTGTTGCTCGGATCACAGGCCAGCGCCGGATTCGGCTGGCAGTCTCAGAACGACGTACCTTGAGCGTCCTTAGGCCGGTCGTTCGCAACCGGAAATCCGTTGTAACCGATGAAACGAGCCGGTCAGAGCGGCGCAGGTAGCGACCCGCGTTCGACGGCCATACTGAGGCGGGGCTCGTGTCGAAGCATGACCAGGAAGACCATCCCACAAACGACGGCGCCGGCGACCAGGGGCGGCCCGAGGCCGATGCGATCGCCCGCCCAGCCCATGAACAGCGCGCCCAGCGCCGGCGCTCCGCGCATGACGAGGCCGCTTAGGCTGAGCACACGGCCGCGCATTTCCGGGGCGACGCTCGCCTGGATCATGCACTGGACACCCGCTCCCAGGACAACCATCGCAACTCCGAACACCGCGAGACAGGCCGCCGCCAACCAGAAGGCACCGACCGTGACCGCAAGCGCCTCGGAAATTCCGACGATGAGGAGCGCGAAGACGACCACGCGCGTCATTCCAT
>JAPULJ010000584.1 GCA_027295145.1 Alphaproteobacteria bacterium
AGAAGGATTGTCAATGAATCTCATAGCTCTACTTATGCTGGCCGTTATCCTGCTCAGTCTCGCCTATCTGAAAGCGCGACTGATCATCTGGGCCATCACTACTCTTGTGTTGACTGTTGGCTACGCTTTCGCGCCGCAGATTAGCGACGTCCCGGCGGTCGTTGCTGGCGCGCTGGCGGCAGCCCTATTGCTCATCTGCATTATTCCGTTGCGAAGAGCCGTTCTTAGCGATCCGCTGTTTGCCTGGTTCCGGAAGGCGCTGCCAGCACTATCCAACACTGAGCAAGAAGCACTCAATGCCGGTACTGTCTGGTGGGATGCGGAACTCTTTTGCGGAAAACCAAACTGGAAGATGCTTTTGGAGGCGCCGAAACCACAGCTCAGCGCCGAAGAGCAGGCATTCCTCGACGGGCCGGTCGAAGAGCTGATGGGGATGCTTGACGATTGGAACATACACGAGCAAAACAATCTGCCCGACCATGTTTGGGCGTTTCTCCGCAAGCATCGTTTCTTCAGCATGATCATCCCCAAGGAATACGGTGGCCTCGAGTTCTCGGCACTGGGCAACTCGGCTGTGGTAATGAAGATCGCAAGTCGTAACTTGACGGCAGCAGTAACCGTCATGGTCCCGAATTCGCTCGGGCCTGGTGAGCTTTTGTTGCACTATGGAACCGATGAACAGAAGCGTCATTACCTTCCCAGGCTGGCACGCGGAGATGACATCCCGTGTTTCGCACTCACTTCCCCGTCAGCCGGATCCGATGCCGGTGCGATGCCCGATAAGGGGATCGTCTGCAAGGGCACGTGGCGGGGCAAGAAAGTACTTGGACTGCGCGTCACCTGGAACAAACGCTATATCACCCTTGCACCCGTAGCCACCGTCTTGGGGTTGGCATTTAGAGTCTTTGATCCCGACAGACTGCTTGGCCAGCAAGTAGATCTCGGCATCACCTGTGCCCTGATCCCCACCAACACTCCCGGCGTCGAGATCGGTGAGCGCCATCTGCCGAGCGGCGCAGCGTTCATGAACGGACCGACGCGGGGCAAAGATATCTTCATACCGATGAGCTATGTCATTGGGGGCCAGGAACGGATTGGCCAAGGTTGGCGCATGCTGGTTCAAAGTCTTGCTGCTGGCCGTGCGATTTCCCTCCCCGCGCTCGGTGTTGCCGGCGGCAAGCTGTCAGCGCTACTCACAGGTGCCTATGCGCGTATCCGCAAACAATTCAAGATGCCTATCGCGTACTTTGAGGGCATCGAGGAACCCCTGGCGCGTATTGCTGGGAATACCTACCGCATGGACGCGGCACGTACACTCACGCTGGTCGCTCTCGGTCTCGGTGAAAAGCCCAGTGTACTCACGGCCATCGTCAAGTATTACATTACCGAAGGCAACCGTCAGGCCCTCAACGACGCCATGGATGTCCATGGGGGCAAGGGCATAATGCAGGGGCCCAACAACTATCTGAATCTTTTTTATCAGGCCATTCCCATCGCAATCACGGTAGAAGGCGCCAATATTCTCACCCGCACGATGATAATCTTTGGGCAAGGTGCCATTCGTGCACACCCCTACTTGTTGCGTGAAATGCAAGCTGCCAGCAGCGCTGATAAGGATCAGGCGCTTATTGACTTTGACCGGGCAATATTTGGACACATCGGGTTTACGATCAGCAACACGGTCAGATCGTTGATTATGGGGATAACCGGTGCCCGCTTTGTGCGCGCGCCGATCGATGGCCCAACTGCGCACTACTTTCGGCAGCTAACTCGTTTGAGTACGGCATTCGCGTTCGTGGCGGATCTGGTTCTTGTCGTCCTCGGCGGTGCATTCAAGTTTCGAGAAAAAATCTCCGGGCGTCTTGCCGACATCCTAGGACACCTCTACATGTGTTCGGCTGTCCTGAAACGGTTCGAGGACGATGGTCGGCCAGCAGAGGATTTGCCGATCGTGAACTGGGTGATGCGTGACAGCTTCTTTCTGATTCAAAATCGTCTGATCAACGTGTTGCGCAACTTCCCAATACACTGGATGGGGCGTGTTATCAAGTTTATCGTCTTCCCCGTCGGTCACCCTTATCGAGAACCTTCCGATTCACTCGGCAAGCACGTAGCGCGGATTCTGATCAGCGACAACCCCTCGCGAGACCGACTCACCGCGGGAATTTACCGCTCCTGTTCGGACGACGCGGCCGGCCTCGTGAACTGTGCTTTTTCAGCGGTGCTAGCTGCCGCGCCCGCAGAGCGGTGCCTGAAGGCTACCTATAGGCAAATCGTGACCATCGACAATTACGATGAGCTTGTCGCTCGCGGGCTCCAAGACGGGATAATCTCTAAAGAACAAGGCGAACTGGTAAAAGAAGCACAGCGGTTGAGCCAAGCGGTTATTGATGTAGACGCGTTTCCGCGTGAATACCTTGAACCTGGGTACGCAGGCTCTACTAAGGCCATTGCGGGTGAAGCAGGTTAGTCGGTCCGGTTATGCAGTGGATTAGGTCGCAACGATAAGACACAACAGGCTTCAGGCAAGTCCAAACCCTCGCAGCCGCGCTCAAATCTGCTCTCCTTTTTCCATGATGTCACCAAAGACATCCGGATCAGCCGGCTTCTCATCGTCGTCAAAGTAATCGCCGCCGGTAAAAGCCAGCGCGCCGGATGAGAAAGTTGTTCCATAGGTGACTACCAGCGACACGGTCTGCCCCATTCCGGAAAAAAACTCGCGCTCGTCCAGGACTGACAAAGGATGGATATATGCACTCCAAACAGCACCCTGCGCAATCGCGTAACGGGCGTCTAGAGCAGATTCAAAATTCGCTTGCATCAGGCGAACCAAATGATCTTCGCTCAAAGTTGCTGCGTTGGTAACTGGAGACATAATACGAATCCGGTCGGCGTCATCATCGGCAACCACAAAGATCGGCATATTCCGGTATTTGATTTGCCAGCTACTGCCGTTGCGAATTGCATCGTTATCAATGCGCCTGACTAGTTCATCAACTCTTTCGAGCGTCATCGGATTATCAGCGGTGGCTGGTGGTTTGTCGGCTTCATCAAGGCCCTGTGCGTTCGTGACGGGCAGCAGGACAACAAAAGAAATCGAAACCAAGGCTAAAAAACGAGCGAAATCGGGCATAGCGGGTCTCCTGTTTTTTGTGGATTAAGCCAATAATATGACGATATTTTGCAGCTAAAAATCGCAGATTTGTACTATGGGCGAATTTTTTTCAACGCATAACGCACTACTGCACCAACTCGGTCGATGGATTAAAGGTATACCAGGCAAACCAGAAAAGCCGGCCCGTACTCCATTCTTCCCTGCTATCGCGGTCAAGAATCGTAACCGCTCCATCATCAGCC
>JAPULJ010000585.1 GCA_027295145.1 Alphaproteobacteria bacterium
GAAGCTTGGCTTCAAAGGGGAGATGATGGCTTCCACGTTCATTGGCGGCAGCAAAGCCGATGAGTCTGAAGGAAATGCTGTGGATGCCGATGGAAATGTCCTCGTGACAGGACGGACACAATCTCGGGATTTCCCGGTCACTTCGACAGCGCTTCGCAAGACCTACGGTGGCGATGAGTTTGACGGAATTGTGTTTCGGCTTTCCTCAGACCTAAAGACGCTGCATTACGCAACGCTCATCGGCGGGGCTTCTTATGATTTTGTACGTTCGTGCTGCCTGGACCAAGAAGGCAACCTTTACATCGCAGGGGGCTGCAACGGAGATGGCTGGCCCGTGAGGAACGCGTGGCAGGGGGAGTTTCGAGGTACCAACGACGGCCGATGGGGTAACGGAGATGCGATCATCGCCAAGTTACAGCCCACTGGCTCCGCCGATCAAGGCGCTGGAGATGACCGCCACAAGCAGCGCCGCTGAGCTTAGGTGTGTGTCAACAGGTTGGAGTTGCTGCGAGCGGACTTACTGGGCTGAGGCACCTAGCTCGTCAATCTGCGGGTACGATGCCGTCGTAGAGGCGGATGGGGTTCTGGTCTCGGACCAGCGTGTCCAGGCAATCAGTTGCCTCGGCCGCCTCGTCGAGTTCACTGCTTTCGATGAGTCGCAGGATCGCGCGGAGGCCGGCCACATCCTCGGCCTATGCGGCCGCCAGTTCAGCGTCGCCATCTCGGCCCGCCTCCTATCCTTGTCTCTCCCACGACTCGATGCTCTGTCGGAACTGCTCGATGTCACTGCGAGCAATCCGATTGGTAGGACTCGCCCTGGCTCTGGCGATCACGGGCAGCTTCCTTCTAGAAACTGGGCTGTTGACCCCAGCACCGATACCTCTGTTGTGGCCGCCTGGCCAGTCAAATCCTGTTGGAATCTGGGCCTTTTCCACGCCGTCGACGGGGCCCGGATTGTTGGTGGCGAGGTGTTTTTAGAACCGCTAGGACGACCAGTTCTAGGGGGTGTTGCCCGTCTTGTGAACCGAACGTAAACCTAATAGAATCAGGCGATTTGGCATGTCATACCCCCTGGGTATGACATGGCGCAACTCTTTTATGTGCAAATGTTTAGAGCACTCTGACCCCCTCCGCCCTTTGACAAAACTGACACCAAACTACGCTACATCACGGTCACCATATGCTCTACGGAGTACTTCCCATTGGTATAGATATGTGCGTAGCGCGTATGGGCGCAAGTCTCCTACCGAAGTTCGGTCAAACGGCGCCTTACCGTTATTCATCCCGTTTGGCTGCTGTGACTTGCATCTCGCCAACGCCCGGATCTCGTCCATCACGTGTGGCCGGTGAGTTGACGGATCGCTTCGAGAAGTTCGAGTGCAGCAACGGCCGTACGCGAGATCAGGTTTACCCCGACCTCGAGGGGCCGCTTGCCCATCCGCTGCCGAATGTTGACGTCGGTAGCCCGTCTGAACAACTCGTCCGACTTCGCGTTCATGGGCGCTCCGGCCCTGTGGCGCCGGAGGGACGCGCCGAGAGCACGGGCCCACCCAAGCGGTGCGTCGAGCGCGACGAGTGCGCAGTCATAGGCACTGAGCCAGTCAGCGGCGATCTGCGCCGGCGGCTCAGTCCGACTCGCGGTCCGACATTTCGTGATTCGCACGACGCCGGTGCGCAGTTCACCGAGAGCCAATCCCACCTTCGCGCGCTGCGTCGCGCAATCGATGCCCAATACCGCAGTCATCTCGCTTCTCGCGAGTGCGCCCAACCATCAAGTTGACCGGCGGCGCGATTAGCCATCCGGTGCATGGCATTGCTGGCCCAACTATTGAATGGGCTTGTCGCCATAACGATACAACTTCCATCCTTCTGATTTGGTCCTCACAAACCACATGTAAGTTGATCCCGTTCGTATCAGGTAGGTGTCTTGGGAATCCTTTCTGAGGTTGAGGATGTACTTGTGAAAGCCCTTCTTCAGGAAGGGGATATTGATATCCGGCCCGTATTCTCGCATCTTCTCGGAACGGGCGACGGTCGTAAAGGTCACACTGTGCGGGAGGCATTGCTTCTGAATGTCGCCGAGGTCCGCTGTCTTGACCGCTCTGATGAAGGCTGCGTATACATCGTACAAGTCATCCGGTAGCTGAACTTTGCCGTGATAGTCCTTGAGAAGTTCCTTTTCGCGTGGTTTGTCCTGCGCCATTGCGCAAACGCAGAACAAGATGGAAACGCAGATCACAATGGTTCTGTTTCTCATCTTCAATTCTCCTTAGAGAGCTGACAATCATCTAATTGATCCGCATAACATGCGGAACTTTGGTTTTCTGTCCGCATAAGAAGCCTCCGGATCGTCTGCCAGAGGCGCGCTTTGCCGTGTATCTTCTGTAGGTTGCGCTCTGCCTCGCGGTTCTTTACCATATTGTATGCGGATCGGCATCACAACCTCCCCCGGAATTACCCCAGAATCCGTCGATCGGACTTAAGACCGACCGTGTCCGGATTACAGCGGCTTTGCTGCATAGGTCAAACTCGCGCCAGTGAATCGGCTAGGTCAGGCGCGGCCGCACGCCGCAAGCCTCACGCTTCAACACGTTGGGTATCACCCAGGATCGTGGCCAGTTTCCGGGGGTCGATGCTTCCGCCGGTGACGATGCAGACGCTCGGGCCTCGTTTTTCGTCGGCGATCGCCAACGCCGCTGCTAACGCCAGCGCGCCGGATGGTTCAGCGATCATCTTGTTGGCGGTCACGAGCCGGCGCATCGACGCCTTGACCGCATCATCAGAGATTAGCACCGCGTCATCGACGAGGTCGCGCAGCAGTGGGAATAG
>JAPULJ010000586.1 GCA_027295145.1 Alphaproteobacteria bacterium
TTTGATCTTCCACCATGCTCGCCCGCGGCGTGGGTAGATACTCGCCCTCCATGTATCCCTTGATCTTGTCTCGGTCGGCCATTTTGGACTCCATCAGTTTGTCAAGTATATAAACGCCAATTTAATGGGCCCGTGTTGATAATGAGCCGTTCCCATTTCTTATCTACTGGACCAGCTTTTGCACCGATGCCCCAATCACCACTCGCCAGAGAGCGGCCCATGGGCCCCGTTTCTTGTCGAGTTAGGCATCCTTAGTCTTCTATGACCGCTTTGGGTCACAAACAGACGTAGAGCATGAGCCAACGGATGTCCGCTTTGCCCCCAAAAGCAGACATCGTCGCCAGCCTCACCAATGTCCGCTAATAGCCAAAAGCGGACATATGGGCGTTGTTATGGGAACTTTGAAATAAGCAAGAACGTGTTGAGCGCGATCACCCGTCAAGCCGCTGTCTACAACACCTTCAACATCCAGCGTCACCTGATCTCCCGATCCACACTCCGCACCTTCCGGGCAGAAGCAATGCGGAATTGGCACTGCGCCGTCACAATCTGATCTGCTCTTGATTGCTGAGTGCGTCGTGCGGATGCAAAAGTTAACGTGTCAGTACCTCACTGCCGGTTGCGGTTCGGAATGTGCGCCATGCCAATAGGCGGTTATCTGCAGCTAGCCGCGAACGGCTTCGATCAACTCACCCGGAATAAGCAGAATCTGCCCAGGACCGGTGCCGGCAAGATCATGCGCGGCGAGCTGCACGCCCCGGACTCGTAACGCAGTATCCGCTTGGGCGGCTTCGGACGCGGGATCGGTGTCGCAGGCGTGCGGCCCTATTCACTTTTGCGCTTGCCCATGCCGTGCTTCATCGCACCCCCGCCGCGCTTCATCTTGCCCCCGCCATGCTTCATCGCACCCATCGCGCCGAACTGCAGCTTTTTGACGAGGCGATCACGCAACGGGCCACTGACATCCATGGTCAAGGCCCATTCGCCATGCATCTGGATTCGGATGCGGGCATGGTAGGCGCCGGGCATGCCTCTGGCCTTGGCGTTGACCGCTACCACGTTGTGCGCCATTGGCATCGACGGCATGGCGGCCTTGACCACGATCTTGGCGCCGGCGATGGGATCGCCGCTCTTCATTTTCATGAGCATGATCACGCAGTCATAGACCAGCTTCTCACCGGTCGCCTTGCAGCTGACATCGGCCTTGGCGCGTTCGCCGGCGCTGGCCGCCGACGACAGCGCCAATACCGCAAATATCGCGATAAGTTTCATTGGCCCTTCCCGTACCCAATCGTAAATGCGCCGACGGCTCTGGATTCGCCAGAGTCCCGGACGAGCCTTCGGGACCGGTCGCCCTGCGAGCGTGTGTGGCCCGCCCGGGCGTGGCCCGGGCCGCGATCAGCGCTCCTTGGTATTAGGCTCAACTTACAACGTTGCCGGTTCCACCGCACCCTCGGATTGCCGCTGTTCGCGCGCCTGTTGTGCCTGGGCGAACTGCTCGCGCAGATACGTCATCTGCTCGTTGAGGGCGACGGTGGTCGCATCGGCGTCCCTATCCGTTTCGGTTGGAGCAGCCCGCTTACCCGGAGGCATGGTTTGTATGTTCAAATTGCATTCAACCCCTCTCGGATCAACAACCAGGTCGCCGCCCAACCGGGAAAACCCTTTAGTCGTTGCCCGCGCTGCTGCACTTGAACAAGTCTATTGCGCCAACGCCGAATTAGCTGACATTGGGTGGGCCTAAACTAACTGACTATTTCCTCATCTTCTTCATTGCCTGCATCATTTTGAAGTGCAGGATTTCCGCGCCGATGGCGTAGCCCCGCGCGGCGTCGGCCTTGGCGATGGCTCGGCCGTGGTCGTAGCGTCCTCGAGGCTTGGCATGATTGTGTTGGGCAGAGGCCAGAAACATTTTTGCATCGTCCACCAAGGCGTGGACGAGGGCCATGTCGCTCCGCTTCATCATCTTGCCCATGCCCTTCATGTCCCCGAGGACCTTGTCGATCGCATTCTGGGCCGCGGCGATGTGCTTGGGACATTCGAACGCGCTCGCGGACGCGGGAATAAGGACCGCGGCCGACAGGGCGGCGGCGATCGCAAACCGTTTCGCAGTCATCAGGGTCAACCTCCTGTTTGCGGTTTCTTTCGGCCGGGCCGATCGCGTCGCGCCGACCCCCCGATGTCGCCCGGATCAAGGTGGCCGCGCCCGACGCAGCGATAAATCATCCGGGATTCCTCGGTGGCCGACCCTTGTAGCACAATTGGTATCCCCCCCTGACTTTGTCCGTTGCCACGTGGCCTCTCCCACGGGGGCGTGAAATCGATTTAAGATATCGTGAAATTGTTCTGACGACCAAATCACAGGTTCGTGCGGCGACCAGGCGCTGTGTAGAAGCCCCTCAATGTCCGCTTTGGGTCCAGGCTGTGTAAAAACGCGAAGGCTGCTAAGATTCTCCTGCCCATTGGTGGGAGGATTTGATGAAGCGTTTTGTCGAGGGTGTTGACCGCGGCCAGAGCACTTTGTTTCCGGATCGGCT
>JAPULJ010000587.1 GCA_027295145.1 Alphaproteobacteria bacterium
GAGTGGTACGACGAGAATGTCCTCGTGCACGCCCTCCGGGACGACGCCTGACGTGTGGTTGGGGCCTGAGAGCACCCTAGCGCGAAGGCAAGACGGGAGCATTCTTATCCGATCACCTGGAGCAAGCCTGCTCTAATGAGGAGAACAACGCTCTAATTGGTCCATGACCTAGGCCATGCTCCCTTTCCTTCGATAAACAGATTGCGCGATTGCACCCCCTACCCCCGCGCGCGCCGCACCGAATTAATCAGGGGGTTGGCGCGCAGGGCGGCGATGATGTCGGTTAGATGTTTGACGTCGCGGACTTCGATATCGACCGTCATCTCAAAAAAATCCTCGCTGCGACTGGTGAATTTTAGGTTCGAGATGTTGCCGTCGTTGCGGCCGATTACGGTCGACAGATCGCCGAGGCTGCCCGGCTCGTTCGCGACGATGACGCTGATCCGGGCGACGTGTCCGCCGTCGCTCTGCTTGTCCCAGGCGACGTCGAGCCAGCGCTCGGGCTGCGAGGAAAAGCTTTCCAGGGTCTCGCAATCGATGGTGTGAATTGTCACTCCCTTACCGGTGACGATGATGCCGACAATGCGGTCGCCCGGCAATGGATGGCAGCAGCCGGCGAAGTGAACCGCCATGCCGCGGATCAATCCCTTGATGGGGATCGCATCGTCGCCGCCGGTGCCTTTGCGACGGCGCGGCAGGGGTACGATCTTGCCGCCCTTGCCGGTCGCGGTCTTGGCGCCTGGGAGGACCGCATTGACGACCTCGCCGGCTGGAAGCGTGCCGTCGCCCACGGCAGCGAATAGATCCTCGACCGTGTCGGCGTGGAAGGTTTTGCAGACCCTGTTGACCGCCTTAACCGCGAAAGCGGAGCCGGCCCGGACGAAGGCTTTTTCGAGCATCGCCCGCCCCAGCCCGGCATACTGGTCGCGTTGAGCCAGGCGGATAAATCGGCGGATGCGCGTACGCGCCTTGCCGGTGACGACGAAGCGCTCCCATTCAGGTGAGGGGGTCTGTGCCTTCGATGTGATGATCTCGACCTGGTCGCCGTTTTGCAGGATCGAGCGTAGCGGAACCATGCGCCCGTTGACCTTGGCGCCGACACAAGTATCGCCGATTTCGGAATGCACCGCGTAGGCGAAGTCCACCGGGCTCGACCCGTGCGGCAGGGCAATAAGATCGCCGGCCGGCGTGAAGGCGAAGACCTGGTCTTTGAACATTTCGAGCTTGGTGTGCTCGAGAAATTCTTCGGGCCCGGCAGCGTGGTCGAGAATGTCAAGAAGTTCGCGCAGCCAGCGATATTTTTTGCCGTCGGTGGCGACGCCTTTCTTGCCCGGGCCACGGCGGCTCAGGCTTTGCTTGTAGGCCCAATGCGCGGCGACCCCGGCCTCGGCGATCTCGTGCATCTCACGGGTGCGGATCTGTACCTCGATGCGCTGGTTCTCCGGCCCATATACCGCCGTGTGCAGAGAGCGGTAGCCGTTCGGCTTGGGCAGGGAGATATAATCTTTGAAGCGCCCCGGTACGACCGGATAGTTGGCGTGAATTATGCCCAGTGCGTGATAGCAATCCACCTCGTTCGCCACAACGATGCGGAAGGCCATGATGTCTGAAAGCTGCTCGAAGCCGACATTCTTGACCTGCATCTTTCGCCACACCGAGTAGGGATTCTTCTCGCGCCCCGAGGGTTCGGCCTCTATACCCGCCTTGGTCAGCGTACGTTTCAGCGCGCGGATAATCCGCGGCACCAACGTGCCCCCCTTCTCGCGCAGGAATTCCAGACGCTTGAGAATAGAATCACGGGCCTCGGGGTTGAGCTCGGCAAAAGCCAGATCCTCGAGTTCGATCTGTAGATCGTGCATGCCGATGCGTTCTGCCAGCGGGGCGTAAATTTCCATCGTCTCGCGGGCGATACGGGCGCGCTTTTCGGGTTTGGCAATGCCCGCCAGCGTCCGCATGTTGTGCAGGCGATCGGCCAGCTTGACCAAAAGCACGCGGATATCCTCGGACATGGCGAGGACGAGCTTGCGGAAATTCTCGGCTTGCTTGGTGGCGTCGGACTGCAGCTCGATCTGGCTCAGCTTGGTGACGCCGTCCACCAGCCGGGAGACGTCCTTGCCGAAATTCTTTTCGATGTCCTCGAGAGTGGCGAGCGTGTCCTCGACGGTATCGTGCAACAGCGCGGTGACGATGGTGTCGCCATCGAGTTTGTAGCGGGTGAGGATGCCCGCGACTTCGATCGGATGGGCGAAATAGGGATCGCCGGACCCGCGCTGCTGCCCGCCGTGGGCCTTGACCGTGAAAATGTAGGCGCGGTTCAGCGCGGCTTCGTCAGCGTGGGGGTCGTAGGCTTTGACCGCCTCGACCAATTCGAATTGCCGGATCATCGCCCGATCCTAGCGCTTTGCCAGTTCATAGCGCACTGCACTGCGCCAAAGCCAAGCTGCGCGGGCCGGAGATTGTCGTCCTTTGAGGAGATCTGTAAATGCGGCCGACGCGACCGCAGTTTCAGCCGTCCTCTTTGGCGGCGTCGGCTTCCGGCGCCGCCTTGGCTTCCACACTCACCGGCTCGGCGGCTTTCAGGGGCGCTTTCAGGGGCGCTTTCTGAGCCAGCGGTTCGGCCGGGCCGCCGCCGATTGTCATGCCGGTTTCGGCCGCCATCGCCGACTGGATGGTCAGCATTTCGGCCTCGTCGGCCTCGTCCTCGGGATCTTCCTCGGGGCGATGCTTCTGCAGGCCGCTGACCAGCGCTTCGCGGACTTCTTCGAAAGAGATCTTATCCTCGGCGATCTCGCGCAGGGCGATGACCGGGTTCTTGTCGTTGTCGCGTTCGACCATCTCCGGTACACCGCCGGATATCTCGCGAGCCCGGTAGGAGGCTTGCATGACCAGTTCGAACCGGTTGGGAATCTTCAATATGCAATCTTCAACAGTGACGCGCGCCATCGAGCAAATTCTCCGAATGACTTGAGGGGCTAGTGGGTTTTATCCACTAGCTGGTGAATATACGAATGCGTTGCGGTGCAAACAACCCACAGCCCGCAATATTCTTCGG
>JAPULJ010000588.1 GCA_027295145.1 Alphaproteobacteria bacterium
GCCGCGCCCCTTGCGCGGCCTCCCACCACCCCAAGCCCGGCAGGGATATGACCCCGTTCCGGGCGGGCGGAGGGCGGAGGGCGGAGCCTGTCCCGGTCCTCGACCCGACGACAGTACCGCTTCCTTGCCCGCAGAAGTCCAGTCGAAAGAATGCCTCGATCGCAGGCTTCTCAGAAGCCAAGACTCTGGAAAATATTCGGAATCCAGCGGGGTTGTAACAAGATGGTCGAGAGTTCGAATCCTGTCCGAACCATCACCCAGTCCGCGATTCCCGAAAGTATCAGAGACATGGGCGAGAAAGCCCGCGGTTCCGTGGGCTTTGTGGGATCGTCTATGCGGCACTTGCGGAACCAAGGGATGGTCAAGTCACATCTTAAACCTAATCGAACGAACCCCGAGCAAACAAGTGGACATGTCCTGACCTTGTGAACTGAGTTGAATGCCCGAATCGGGTCCTGGCTGAAGGAGTTTGGGCTCAGGGAAATACCATAGCACTCGCGGGGAACTTCGTCAGGGTCAAGGACGGCAGCAGTAATTGTGTTAGATCGATTACTCTCATGAATTCGCGAAGCCGCTGTTCGCCAAGACGAGAAAGGTTTATCAAAAATTTGCATCCCCACGGACGGCGAACCATATTGATCGGTCGGAACATGTTCGCGCAATAAAGAAGGATCGAGCACGGATGCAGCCAACCATATTTATTTCAACGCCATTGGAAGACGATCAAGTCGTCCGGATTATCGCAGCAGCGGAGGGCCGCGCCACCGTCGTACACGAGCCCGATCTGCTTCCTCCCATTCGCTATGTTGCGGATCATAAGGGATCTGCAGATTTCCTTCGGACGCCGGAACAACGGGTGCGCTGGAAGGCTCGTCTGACAGAAGCTGACTTTCTCTGGGATATACCGGCTCTCGACTCTGTGCCCATGTCCAGCACGGAATGGGCGCCGAAACTAAAATGGGTTCAGACGACGAGTTCTGGTGTTGGTCCGATAATCGAGAAATCGGGCCTGGCGAAAAGCGATGTGATTATCTCGACCGCGAAAGGAATACACGCTGAGCCCCTATCGGAGTTCGTATTGTTGGCTATTCTCATGCACGTCAAACGACTCCGGCATTTACAGTCCGAGCAGACGGCCCATCGCTGGCAACGCTATTGCGGTGAAGCATTGGCGGGGAAAACAGTCGCGATCGTCGGAGCGGGTGAGGTCGGCCATCGTGTTGCGCAAGTCTGCAAGTTCATGGGAATGCGGGTCTTGGCCATGAGTCGAAGTCTGACTCCAAGCAAAGGTCAGGCGCGCGGATACGATGGCGTTTTCTCCCGCAATCAGTTAGCCGAGGTATTTGCCGAGGCCGACGCAATCGTGCTCGCCGTTCCGCACACACCGGAAACCGAGCGAATGATCGACGCAGAGATTTTGGCGGCCATGAAATCAGACGCAATTCTGGTCAACATCGCCCGGGGACAGGTGGTCGACGAAACCGCGCTGATCGATGCCGTGCAGAACGACCGAATCGGATTTGCCGCGCTCGACGTTGCGCAGACCGAACCGCTGCCGGCCAATAGTCCTCTGTGGGATCATCCCAACGTTCTCATAAGCCCGCACTCCGCATCAACGGTTACAGATGAAAACAGAAAGATAACGGACATTTTTATTCATAATTTGAAGTGCCTGCTGGACGACCGGCCGGGCAACATGAAAAACGTCTTTGATAAATCGCAGCTTTATTGATGGTGGCGATATTTGGTCACCGTAATCCGGAGAGGTTACTGCCGACCAACCGCCGGTATTCGCGAGTCATAGTGACAGTTCTTCGACCATTATAAGTGTTTACGCAATGACCTG
Source organism: Alphaproteobacteria bacterium (assembly GCA_027295145.1). Classification (GTDB taxonomy): domain Bacteria; phylum Pseudomonadota; class Alphaproteobacteria; order JAPULJ01; family JAPULJ01; genus JAPULJ01. The sequence goes on from JAPULJ010000588.1 coordinate 1,847, forward strand.
CCCCTACAGTGGGGGCAGGTCAATATTTTATGATTTCACGTTTCATCCACTTTTAATCGTCATCGGAATTGTCTTCTTTGCCAAGGTTCCGACCCCATGGACTCTCGGTGGTGCGGGGATCGTCATCGCAAGGACGCTGTATACCTTGCATCGCAATGCGCTGAAGAAGCGGACGAGAGTACACGGCGTCCAAGCCCAAACTCTTCGCTTGGTCGGGGCGTATCTTGGCGACCACGGCGACCACCCGCATTCCGAAGAACCGGCCTGCCGCCGCAAGTTGCCGGCCGACCCGCCCGGCCCCGACGATGGCCAAGGTCTTGGCCGCCAGTTCGTCGCCGCAATAACGCTTCCAGTGATGCGCGGCCTGTTGCTCGCGAGAGTGGGGGTAATTTTTGACGTGGATCAGCATCGCCATCACCACGAACTCGGTCAGCGGTCCCGCGTGGACGCCACCCGCCGTCGTCACCACGACGTTCGAATCGTGCAGCCGCAAAGCTCTGACGCGTCGCCTGACGCCGCTGCTGGTCGCCCGAAATCACTTAGGCTTTGGCGCCAGATCTCGGATATCGGATGCTTCCGGTTGCGCGGCTGGAAAGTCCCAAAGAATGTCGGCTCGACGAAGCGCGCCAAGCCATCTGCCCTCCCGTTCGGGTGTCCGGCGAAAGTCCTCACGGCCCTTGTGATCCGCAATGTAGCGCGTCGGAGGTAAGAGATCGGGTTCATACAGCACTGTAATCCGAATCGGATCGACGGCACGGATTCGATCAACGTGTTTGGGTTCGAGCGGCGAGGCGATGAAGACGGTGAGCGGACTTTCGGCATCCTGCATTTGAATATCTCCATGATCTCCTGGGCGTCGCGAGCGACACTCCGCATGCACGTTCAGCGAGATCACTGTGTCGATGGTCAGTTTCCGCTGATCGCGACCTCAACCCGACCGGACTTGTAGTCATCCACGAAGCGGCTGATTTGTTCAAGGCCCGCTGTTACGTCCTGGGGCGGAGTCCCGGGACCAAAGCCCAGACGCACATAATTCTCATAGCCGTAACAACTGCCAGGAATGATGTAGGTACGATAAGGCTCTTTGATCAGCGTCACACACATGTCCCAAGACGGTAGGTCGAGATCGTAATGGGGGAACGACAGGAAGCCGCCCTCGGGCGCGACCCATGAAAAGGTTCCGTTGGTTTCCATCCAGCGGGCGACGATGTCGTAATTCTGTCGGCCGACTTCCATCGTCCCGCGAACGAGGGTCCAGAACTTCTTCCGCTCCATGGCTGCCATCGCGATGGTCTCGTCGAGTCGGCTCAATTGATGAAGCGTTATGTAATACTTGAGTTCCATGCAGCGTTCCATGAAATCGCGATCCGGCGTAGCCATCCATCCCAACCGGGTCCCGCTCATGCCGAGGATTTTTGAAACACTGCCGGTGGCGACGCCGCGTTCGTAGATGTTGGCGACCGAAGGGGATATCTCGCCGCCCCACTCCATGCCGCGATAGATCTCGTCGGAAATCACGTAGGCGCCGTGCCGCTCGGCGATCTCGCACACCGCCTTGAGTTCGTCGGCGTTGAGGCACGCACCCGTCGGGTTGTTGGGATGGCAAATGTAGATAAGC
>JAPULJ010000589.1 GCA_027295145.1 Alphaproteobacteria bacterium
CCGCGGATCGGTTGCGCCGGCTCTATACAGGGGGGAATCCGTTCCGATCTTGTTTTCCAGTCTGATAATCGCGGCCCGCTCCGCAGCCTCGAACTCGTCCACGATTTTAGCCATGGTTTGCTCCTCAAGACGAAACAGCCATCGAGCTTAGCAGGGATTGCCACTACGATAGCCGCTTTATCCGGGGTCCACTATGCGCTTATAGTTTCCTGGTATCTTGACGCGGGATCTGGACTACCGACAAGTTCGGGAGGTTGGAGGTTTATCGATGTATAAGCTTTACGGGACAACGCATACGAGCACCTGTGCCGCCAAAGCCGCCCTCGCGGAAGCGGATGCGCCCTTCGAAGAGGTCGAGATCGCGACCCGCAAGCAACAGCATCTGACCGAGGAATATCGAAAGATCAATCCCCGTCAACAGGTGCCTTCCCTGATGCTGCCGGACGGTTCGATTGTGACCGAGGGCCCCGCCATTCTGCTGCACGTCGCCGACGCTCACCCCGGGGCCGGACTTGCGCCACCTCCTGGAACATCGGCGCGCGCGCAGCATGACCGCTGGCTGATCTTCCTCGCGTTGAACGTCAACGAGGCAGGGCAACGCATGAACTACCCCGAACGCTTCACGACCGATAGCAACGGCAAACAAGCAGTTGAGGAGGCGGCGCGGGCCTACATGGACCGGCACTTCGGCATTTTCGAAGAGGCCTTGGGCAACGGGCCCTATTTTTTCGGTACCGATTTGAGCATGCTGGACATTTACGTGTGGATGCTCGCCCAGTGGCCGGGCGGGAGCAAGGACTCGTTCGAGGCAAATTGCCCCAAGATCGTCCGACTGGCCGATACGGCGAAAGTTCGTCCAAAAATCGCGCCCATCCACGAGGAGAACTTCGGCGCCTGAGTAACCTTAGCCAGCTCGTCCGGAACCTCCGTCCAAAACCGAAATGCGAGGCGCCGCGGTTCAAGCATCGTTTGGGAGTACAAGCGCTACCTGAGCACACCCTTCATCTGAAATGACATGTTGGCCTCTCGCCAAAACTCGTAGTGCAAATGTCCGGACTTATACCAATGAGCGGGTTTGAACCGCCGGAGGACCGAGTTAGCAGACTGACCCACAGCGGCAATCGTCAAAGTGTTGCCTTGACCATCCATAGGTTTGAACAAATCATTGACGGACGTGCCAGCGGCGCCGATGCAAATGGGAGCAAATCATGAGCGATGTCACGGTAATCGGTCTTGGTGCTATGGGGTCGGCCCTGGCTCGGACTCTTTTAAATGCGGATTACACCGTGACCGTCTGGAACAGGTCACCGGAAAAAATCGAGCCGTTGGTTGTAGCGGGAGCCAAGGGTGCGGCGAGTGTTTTCGACGCAATCAATGCCAGCATGGTCGCCATAATCTGCGTGAATGACTACGACACATCAAAGGCGCTTCTGGATCACTCCGACATAACGCCGTTGTTGGAAGGGCGGACAGTGATTCAGTTGACGACTGGAACACCAAAGGAAGCCGGCGATAGCGGGCTATGGGTCAACACCCAGGGCGGCAGATATCTGGACGGCGCCATCATGGTCTATCCCGGTCAGGTTGGCACGGCTGAAGCACAGATACTGATGACGGGCCCTGAAGAAACATTCGAGAACTGCCGGGCATTGTTAGGATGTCTTGGCGGGGACCTGCGGTATCTCGGCACAAATATTCGGGCGGCGGCCGCCCTGGACCTGGCATTGATATATCGCCTGCTCGGCAGGTCTCTGGGTACGACCTATGGTGCACTCGTCTGCGAGGCGGAAGGTGCATCGGTGGCGCAGTATGCAAGCCTCCTGCCACAAGGGGAACGATCACGGACAATAGCGGAACTTATTCACGCGGACGATTTTTCGATCGGCGAGAATAGCGCATCGGGCAATGTCGTTAGAGGGCTTGCCGCAAGGCTACAGAGTCAGGCACGAGATGCCCGCATAGACTCTGCGCTTGCCGACTTGGCCTTGAGTTTGCAACGCCAGTCCAACGAGGCTGGTTATGGTCATCTCGACGCTGCCGTTGTGATCAAGATTCTCAGAGATCGCGGCAACACCGAGCAAAATTGAGTCGGAGAGCGGGACCTCCACTACTCGCGGCGGCGGCATTGTCTGCTAGTTGCAAATTTACGACACGTGCAGCCCTGGCCAGCTCGACCGAAGCACCCACCAAAGCGGAAATGCGCAGCGCCGTTGTTCAAGCATCGTTTGTGAGTACAGGCGCTACCTGAGCACGCCTTGCATGATGTCGAGGATCAGGTTGGTCGCGGTCTCGATGAGCACGATGTCGGTGCCGACCACGCGGTAGTCCTGACCGGCCCGGCGCGGCAGCCGGCTGCGCAGATCGCCGGGCAGGGTGCGTTTCTCCAAGCCCGGCGGCAACCGGCCGGTACGCTGGATATGCTTCTGCAGGCCTGGGGGCAATCGATCGCGTTTGGCCAGGCCCGGCGGCAAGCCGTTATTGCTTCTCTTGGCCTTCCGGACGTAGTCGCCGATCAGCGCGCGCTCGGTCGCCGAGATGACGGTGGCGAGCAGAATTCCCGCCGAGACGCCGCCGGTGCCCTTGTTGGCCTTGCCCTGGACCTGGACCGGGCCGCCCTTGGCCTTGTTTTTGTTCTTGGCCGCGGCGTCGCCAACGGCCGGGGCGCCCAGGATCAGCGGGATTGCGAAAAGTGCTGCGAGCGGAAAACGCATCGTTGCATCCTCTATATTCGACGGCGCGGCACGGGACCGGATTCTTGGTTCTAAACCAAAGATCCTTAAAAATGACCCATAGACCGCCGGATCGCCCGCGCGAACTTTATTAATCGATATTAAGAGTTTTTTCGATTACCCGCGCGCCCGGGGATGGGCGCGTTGGTAGACCTTCAGGAGTCCGGCCGCGTCGACATCGGTGTAGCGTTGGGTGGTGCTCAGCGAGGCATGACCGAGCAGCTCCTGAATCGCGCGCAAATCGCCGCCGGCGGCCAACAGGTGGGTGGCGAAGCTGTGGCGCAGGGCGTGGGGCGTCGCCGTTTCGGGCAGGCCGAGCCGGACCCGGAGTTCCGCGACCCTGGCCTGGACC
>JAPULJ010000059.1 GCA_027295145.1 Alphaproteobacteria bacterium
ATCGTGAACGACGCCCACGTAAAGTCAGGGAACTTAGCAAACAGAACGCCCATCTGGCTGAGTTGATCACTTCCTGTGCGATGGGAGACGGGGCGGCCTTCCGGCGGCTTTACGATCAGACCGTGCGGTTCGTGTTCGGCGTCGTGCGCTCTGTGCTGACCGATTCCACGATGGCCGAGGAGGCGGCGCAGGAAGTCTACCTCACCATTTGGAAACGTGCTTCCTCCTTCAATACGAACAAGGGTACTCCGCTCGCCTGGATCGGCACGATCGCCCGAAACCGCGCAGTCGACTTCTTGCGGGCCGAGCGCGCGCGCGGCTTCATCTCCTATTCGGCTGAAATTCCCGACATTGCCTGCGATGACCGGTCGGCCCACCTGACAGTGGAAGCCATCGCCGTACGCCGCGCGCTGGCTGATTTGCGGCCGGATTTCCGGAACGCGCTTATGTTGAGTTATTTCAAAGGCTACACCCACGCCGAACTTGCCGTTGTGTTGGACGTGCCGATGGGAACCGCCAAAAGCTGGGTCCAGCGTGGACTGGCCGCCCTTAATAAGGCGCTTCAATAATCAGTGATCAGGACACGAGGATCCGGGAGGCTCCGCTGATGAACATTCTGTTTCCCATCGTTACAATCGCTGGACTCGCGCTTGGTGCAAGCTTCTCGACCGACCTATCTCGTTGGATTTCGTCAAACGATATGGGCCGCAAGGCTTTGTCGGCCGTTGGTATCGCCCAGGATCCTGCGGGTATCGAGGAATATTTGACCGCTGAAGTCTTAATCGGCCGCATCCGCCGCACGATTAGTGCTACGGGATCGCTGCAGGCGGTGTCCACGGTTGAAGTAAGCTCGCAGCTTTCGGGACAGATTGCCCGGCTTCATATCGACTACAACGATACGGTCGCCAAGGGACAGCCTCTCGCCGAACTTGACCAGAGGGAGTTTCTGGCACGTGTCGCGCAGGCCGAGGCGTCGGCTCAAATGGCGCGTGAGACTCTCAAAATTCGGGCCGCACAGCTTGACGGGGCCCGTGGCGTGGAACTGGAGGCGGTCGCCCGGCGGGAAATCTATCTTGCGCTGATCGATAAATCGCGCATTGCGCTCAACGTCGCCGATCGGCAAGTGGCGCGAACTTCGAAGCTGGCCGCCAGTGGCACGGCCGCGCAAGTGACGCTCGTGAATGCGCAGTCCGCCCGCGCATCCGCTGCGGCCGATGTGCGGGAAGCCGAAGCCATCGCCGAAGCACATGAGCACATCGTCGCGTCCAGCCGAGCGGGGCGGCGCGAGGCAGAAGCGGAATTGGCCAATGCCAGGGCCGCTCTCCCACTTCAGGAAGCGGCGCTCGCACTCGTCAGGCTTGACCTGGATCGCAGCACGATCCGGTCCCCAATCGACGGGGTGATTATCGGGCGCAATGTTGAACAGGGGCAGACGGTCGCCGTAAGTCTCGAAGCACCGACCCTCTTCATGATCGCGGGCGATCTCTCCGAGATGGATATCCACGCCAATATCGATGAGACGGATATCGGCGAAATCAACGTTGGGCAGGTGGCCAAATTCACGGTCGATGCTTTCCCCGGTGTCACCTTTGACGCCCGGGTCAGCGAAATCCGCAAGGCCGCCAATTTTGTGCAGGGCGTGGTGACCTACACGGTCGTCTTACAGACATCGAACGCGGATGGGCGGCTCTTGCCCGGCATGACAAGCACGGTGCGCATTGTTGTTGAGGAGGTCGGTCCGGTCCGCACATTGCCGCTCGCCGCGCTCCGCTTCACGCCCGGCGGGCGCGCCACCATTGCGGACAACATCGTATTGCCTGGCGACAACAGTCAGATCGTCTGGGTGCTTGACCGCAATGGCATGCCACAACCGCGAAACATTCGTCTGGGAACCGACGACGGACGGGACGTTGCCGTGCTTGACGGTACGCTGTCGGAGCGCGAGCGGGTCATTACAAGCCGTGTGCCGCGCCCGGTCGGACGTCGTCTGTTCGGGATTAAGTTCTGATGCCCGATGCGTGTCAGCCGCTGATCGAGGCCCGGGACGTCTCAAAGCGATACGGAACCGGCAAGGCCGCCGTGACGGCGCTCCGGGAGGCGAACTTTTCGATCACGGCCGGCGAATTTGTCGCAATCATGGGGCCGTCGGGGTCGGGCAAAACCAGCCTCTTGAACCTGATCGGCTTGCTCGACCGCCCGACTGCCGGCGTGTTTCGTATCATGGGCACAGACACGGCCATGCTCTCTCCCGACGCCGAGGCGCGGGTGCGTAATTACCACATCGGATTCGTGTTCCAATCCTATAGCCTGTTGCCGCGTCGGACCGCGCTCGGTAACGTCGAGCTGCCGCTTGCCTATCGCGGCGTCCGGCGCAAAGAACGCATCCGCCGCGCACAGGCCGCCGCGATTCATGCGTCGCGGCACATAAGCATCCGCGACGGGCGCATTATTGGTGACGTCCCGGTTCCGGCGGGCCAGATGGCTCTGTCCGCTGCGTCCTATACTCCGCTTTTGGTCGCATCATGACGATCTTTGAAAGCATCCGTGACGCGATCCAGTCGATCCGGGCGAATACGCTGCGTAGTCTGCTGACCATGCTTGGAATCATCATTGGTGTCGGCTCGTTGAT